>NZ_LZKH01000014.1:0-29032 GCF_001672745.1 Mycobacterium sp. E1386 | reverse complement strand
GCAGCAGGGTCACGAACACCATCCAGGCGAGGCCGATGTTCATGCACCAGAACGAGGTTCGCGCCAACTTCTCCGGCCACTTGTCGGCCGGGATCACGTAGCGGAACGCGAACATGGCCAGGCCGACGGCGAGCATGCCGTAGACCCCCATCATCGCGCCGTGGGCATGGTTGGCGGTCAGTGCGGTGCCGATCTGGTAGTAGGACACGATCGGCAGGTTGATCAGGAAGCCGAAGATGCCTGCGCCCAGGAAGTTCCAGAATCCGACGGCGACCAGAAACATGACCGCCCAGCGATGCGGGAAGGGTTTGGCGTCACCCGACTGCTGTCGCGAACCCAGCTGCAGGAACGCCCATGCCTCGACGGTGAGGAAGGTCAACGGAATGACCTCTGCCGCCGAGAAGAACGCGCCAAGCGCCATGTGTTCCACCGGGGTGCCGGAGAAGTACAGGTGGTGCATGGTGCCGATGACCCCGCCCGCGGAATACAGGATTACGTCGAGAAAGATCACGCCCAGCGCGATCCGTTCGCGCACCACGCCGAGCAACACGAACATGTAGGCCACCATCACCGTGGTGAACAGCTCGAGGAAGTCCTCGACCCACAGGTGCACCACCCAGAACCGCCAGAATTCGGCGACGGTGTAATGCGTGCCGCTGCTGGCCAATAGCCCGACGGTGTAGAACGCCGGGATCGCCAGCCCGGAGAAGAAGAACAACCACGGCATGTTCATCTTCGATTCGCCTTTGAGGCGCGCGCGCATGCCCCGGAAGATGATCGCAATCCACACGAACATGCCGATGATCAGCAGGATCTGAAACAGCCGCGGCAGGTCGAGATACTCCCACTGCTGGGACAGCAGCCCGTGCGGGATCACTCCGTAGATCGAGAGTGCCTCGCAGATCAGCGATCCGAACACCACTACCGCGACCGCGCCCAGCAACACGTAGGCCAGCAAGCCCTGACGGCGCGGTTCGCGGCGGGCGATGAACGGCACCAGGAAAATGCCACCGGCCAGGAAAGCCGCCGCGGTCCAGAACAGCGACAGTTGCACATGCCAGGTGCGGGCGAGGTTGTAGGGCAGCACGCGGGCCAGATCCAGCCCGAAAAAGTTCGACAGGTCGGCCCGGTAATGCTCGGCCGCCGCGCCCAACAGCGTCTGCGCCAGGAACAACACCGACACGATCGCGAAGAACCAGATCGTGGCCCGCTGCGCGGGCGTCAGGCTCACTTCGCCGGGCTGGCGGAAGGACAGCGTGGACGACTCCGCCCCGTGCCAGCCGACCTTCTGGCTCCAGCGCCCGTAGACCGCGAACATGACGCCGATGCCACCCAGCAGCGCGATCAGCGACAGCGCCGACCACACGATCACCGGCGCGGTGGGCCCGTTGTCGACGCGCGATTCGGCCGGCCAGTTGTTGGTGTAGCTGTACTTGTGGCCGGGGCGTTCGGCCGCCCCCGCCCAGGCCGTCCATGCGAAGAACGCCGTCAGGTCGTGGATCTGCGCCTTGTCGGTGATCATCTGGGGCAGTAGCCCGTATTTCGTCGAGTTCTCGCCGAAGAAAGCGGCGTAGTGGCGCTGAATGTGCTCGAACGCCGCGGCCTGCCGGTCGGTGAACACCAACGTCTTGGTGTTGCCGTTGTAGCGGTTGGTGCGGAATTCGGTGACCACCCGGTCACGCGGATCGGCGACCCCCTGCGCCCGTAGCTGATCGCCCACGTCCTGCGTCGCCATTCGCAGGTACTCCGCGGTGTAGTCGGGCCCCAGGTAGGCGCCATGCCCCAGCACCGAGCCGTATTCCATGAGGCCGCGCGTCTGGTAGAGCTCCTGCCCCCGGGTGATGTCGTCGCCGGTGAACAGCAGCTGGCCCGACTCGTTGACGACCTTGTCCGGCATCGGCATCGACGCCGAGTACGTGCGGTAGGCCAGGATGCCCATGACCAGGAAGCCGAAGATCATCACCAGGGCGACGCCCTGAATCCAGCCTTTGCCGACCAGCGGCTGCGAGGAAGTCGGTCGAGCGGTCTGTTGAGCGGCCATCTGCGAGTCTCCCGTCTTCAAGCGTGTTCGCTTGTCATCGCGGTGGGAACGCCAATTCCCGCCGCCGCTGGTCCCAGGGGCCAATGGCCTCGATTTCGGGACCAATGCCCCTGGGGCAGAGACGTTCCCGGCCATACCGTCGTGGCTGAGCGACGTGAAAGTTCCCCGCGTACAGCTCAGCAGAGGAGACCGCGATGAGCAATAGCCATCCAGGTCCGGCGGTCGTCGTAGGGGTGGACGGATCGAGGGCGGCGACGCAGGCGGCACTGTGGGCCCTCGATGAGGCGGCCAGCCGGAACATCCCAATGCGGTTGATCTACGTCGTCGATCCGCAGGACGCCTCCAGCGCGCACGCGTGCGAGACGCGCCTCGCCGCAGCACGGACGGCGCTTGCCGAAGCCCATCGGTCCGTCGACGCCACCGGCGTTCCCGTCCAGGTCGAAACCGAGATCGTTTGCGGGAGGCCGCTGACCAAGCTGACCGAGGAGTCGAGGTCGGCGGCCATGATGTGTATCGGTTCCATCGGGCTGAACCATGCCTGCCATGGCGAACCCTCCGTAGCAACCTCCTTGGCCCGCTCTGCCCGGTGCCCGCTGGCCGTGATCCATCAGCCTGCGAGACGGTCGACACCCCCGAAGGTCGACAGCGTCGTGGTCGACGTCGACAACGGCATGGTGCTGCGGCGCGCGTTCGACGAGGCCAGGCTGCGCGGAGCCACACTGCACGCGCTCTGGGTATGCCCCGAGGACGCACACGATGGAACGCGTTCGGCGCAAGCGCAATTGAGTCGACGACTTGGGCGGTGGACGCGGCTGTATCCCGACGTCCGGGTGGAGTCCGCGATCGTGCGGGGCAGTGTGGAGCAATACATCCGCGCCCACTCCGAAGCGGGCCAGTTGCTGGTCACCGACTCTCATGCCGCTGAGCAGGCCTGCAACGCGGCGCATTCCGTGCTGGTGATCCGGTGCAGCAACTTATGAGGGTGGGGTGTGGCGATGGCTGAAGCGAGTGCGGATCTGACCGACCGCGCCGACGTGGAGGCGTTGCTGCGCCGCTTTTATGGGCGGGCGCTGAACGACGAGGTTTTGGCCGAGCCGTTCGCCGGACTGCGCGCCGTCGGGTTGGACGCGCACGTGCCGACGATGTGCGATTTCTGGGAGACCGTGTTGTTTCGCGCGGGCCGCTACCGCGGTAGCGCGCTGCAGGCGCACCGGGACATTCACCGGCGCACCCCGCTGTCCAACCGTCACTTCCTGCGGTGGCTCACCATCTGGCACGCCACGGTCGACGACATGTACCGCGGACCGGCCGCGGACCGGGCGAAGGTTCAGGCCGCCAGGATCGCCTGGGCCATGCACCGCCGGCTGACCGGACTCGATGCGCCCGAACTGCTCGCCACCGTCGCCCCCTGATCAGCCGTGGCTGATCCGCAGCAGCTCGGCCAGGTTGGGCAGCTTGACGCGGGGGCGGCCATGCGGCTCGCCGGCCGCCCGCTCATGGCGGTCGATGATCTCCCAGTGCGCCGACGTCACCAGCTTGGGCTGGCGTGAGGCGAGCCAGTCGGCCAACTTGTCGGCGTGGTCCTCGGGGAACTCGGCCATGCCGCCTTCTTTCGCGCGGTCCAGGTCGGCGAGCAGGGTGTCGACCGTGTCCTGGGAGTCCTTCTTATTGGTGCCGATGACACCGGTCGGCCCGCGCTTGATCCAACCGACGACGTATTCGTTGCGGCTACCCTCCACCCGGCCCGCGGCGTTGGGGATCGTCGCCGTCTTCTCGTCGAACGGCAGCCCCGGCGTCGGCACACCGCGGTAGCCGACCGACCGCACCACCAGCTGAACCGGCAACTCCTCGCGCTCGCCCGTGTCCTTCGCCGACACCCGCCCGTTCTCGTCGGTCACCAGTTCGTTGCGGCCCAGCACGATCCGCTCCACCCTGTCCTCGCCCTTGATCTCGATGGGCGAGGTCATGAAACGCAGCACGATCCGGCGGTGACCGGGGCGCGGCTCGCGCTGTGCATAGCCACGGAGCACGTTGATGTTCTGCTTGGCCGTCTTGCCGGCCGCGGCGGCGTCCTCGTCGGTGATGCCCTCCAGCTGGGCGGGATCGACGATCACGTCGACGCCTTCGAGGTCTCCCAGCTCACGCAGTTCGAGGGTGGTGAAGGCGGTCTGCAGGGGTCCGCGCCGGCCGAGGACCACCACTTCCTCGACGCCGCACGGCCGCAGTGACTCGAGCGCGTGATCGGCGATGTCGGTGGCGCCCAGCACGTCGGGATCGGTGACCAGGATGCGTGCCACGTCGAGTGCAACATTGCCGTTGCCGACCACCACGGCGCGGGCGCCCGAAAGGTCGGGCGTCGCCTCCTCGAAGCTGGGATGCGCGTTGTACCAGCCGACGAAGTCGACGGCGGCGACACTGCCCGGCAGCTCCTCCCCGGGGATGTTGAGCGCGCGGTCGGACTGCGCACCGACGGCATAGACGACGGCGTCGTAGCGTTCGGCCAGCTCACTGGACTGCACGTGCTCACCGACCACCACGTTGCCGAAGAACCGGAAGCGGGGATCTTCGGCGGTCTTTTCGAACTGCTTGCTGATCGATTTGATCTTCGGATGGTCGGGTGCGACGCCGGAGCGCACCAGCCCCCACGGGGTGGGCAGCATTTCCAGCATGTCGACGGCCACATCGATGTCCTCGGACGCATCGGCCGCCTTCAGCAGGGAGGACGCGGCGAAGAATCCCGACGGTCCGGAGCCGACGATTGCAACGTGGTATGGGCGCATACTCGACCTTCTATTCGTGCCCGGTTAGCGCGCGGGGGGCTGTCGGCGCGCAGCGCGGGGCGCACATGATCGTGACTCGATGCTAAACGCATGACCGCTGGTCGTGGCCTGAGCACTCGCCGGGAGCCGATGCGCTTGGCGGGTCCCGGTAACGTTGTCCGCTGTGGAACCCGACCGTCAAGCCGATATCGCCGCCCTTGACTCCACCCTGACCACGGTGGAGCGGGTGCTCGATGTGGACGGTCTGCGCAGTCGCATCGAGAAGCTCGAACACGAGGCGTCCGATCCTCAATTGTGGGATGACCAGGCCCGCGCGCAGCGGGTGACCAGTGAGTTGTCACACGCCCAAGGGGAGCTGCGGCGGATCGAGGAGTTGCGGGGACGCCTCGACGACCTGCCGGTGCTCTACGAGCTGGCGACCGAGGAGGGTGCGGCGGACGCGCTCGCCGAGGCGGACGCGGAGCTCAAGGCGCTGCGGGCGGATATAGAGGCGACCGAGGTGCGCACCCTGCTCTCGGGGGAGTACGACGAGCGCGAGGCGCTGGTCACCATCCGATCGGGGGCCGGCGGGGTGGACGCCGCCGACTGGGCCGAGATGCTGATGCGGATGTACATCCGGTGGGCCGAGCAGCACAAGTACCCCGTCGAAGTGTTCGACACTTCTTATGCCGAGGAGGCGGGCATCAAGAGTGCGACCTTCGCGGTGCACGCCCCGTTCGCGTATGGCACGTTGTCGGTCGAGCAGGGCACCCACCGATTGGTGCGGATCAGCCCGTTTGACAACCAAAGTCGACGGCAAACGTCGTTCGCCGAAGTCGAGGTTCTTCCGGTGGTGGATACCACCGACCACATCGACATTCCGGAAGGCGATGTGCGCGTGGATGTTTACCGCTCCAGCGGTCCCGGCGGCCAATCCGTGAACACCACCGACTCGGCGGTTCGTTTAACCCACATCCCAACGGGTATCGTCGTGACTTGCCAGAACGAAAAATCGCAACTGCAGAACAAGATCTCGGCGATGCGCGTGCTTCAGGCAAAGTTGTTGGAGCGCAAGCGTTCCGAAGAACGCGCGGAGCTGGACGCGTTGAAAGGCGAAGGCGGCAGTTCATGGGGCAACCAGATGCGCTCCTACGTCCTGCACCCCTATCAGATGGTCAAGGACCTGCGGACCGAGTACGAGGTCGGCAATCCGGCGGCCGTCCTGGACGGAGACATCGACGGGTTCCTGGAAGCGGGAATCCGGTGGCGCAACCGAAAAGATGACGACTAACACAACTCTTCTCGCCTCGATAAAGGCGCTGGGCTGGCACGACTTCTGGCGCGGTGACGTCGGGCAATGGATTATCACCCGCGGTCTGCGGATCGTGATGGTGCTGATCGTGGCGGTGCTGGCGGCCCGGTTCGTCAACTGGGTCGCGCAGCAGGTGACCCGTCAGCTCAACCTGGGCTTCGCCGAGAGCGACGCGTTGGTCCGCTCGGAAGCCTCGAAGCACCGCCAGGCTATGGCGTCGGTGATCTCCTGGGTGTCGGTGGTGCTCATCGGCATCTGGGTGATGATGCAGATCGCCGACGTGCTGCAGTTCTCGGTGGGCGGACTGGTCGCGCCGGCCACCGTGGTCGGCGCCGCGCTGGGTTTCGGCGCGCAGCAGCTGGTGCGAGACCTGCTCTCCGGTTTCTTCATCCTGGCCGAACGGCAGTACGGATTCGGAGACCTGGTCACGCTTACCGTCGTTTCCGCGACGGAGGCCAGCGGCACCGTCGAGAACGTGACGCTGCGGGTGACCCGGCTGCGCTCGCCGGACGGCGAGGTGTTGACCATCCCGAACGGCCAGATCGTCAAGGTGGTCAACCTGTCCAAGGATTGGGCGCGCGCGGTGGTGGACATCCCGGTGTCCACGAGCGCCGACCTGAACCGGGTCAACGAGGTCTTGCACCAGGAATGCGATCGCGCCATGGATAACCCGGTGTTGGGCGAATTGCTGTTGGACGCCCCCACGGTGATGGGCGTGGAGAGCATCGAAGTCGACACCGTCACCCTGCGGCTGGTGGCCCGGACCCTGCCCGGCAAGCAGTTCGAAGCGGGCCGGCAGCTGCGTGTCCTGGTCATTCGGGCGCTGGCCCGCGTGGGCATCGTGACCTCGGCGGACGCGACGGTGGGCCTGGTGGAAGACCCGTCGGTCCCGGCCGCCCAGGCCGCCGAAGAGCGAATCGACAATGACGTGCAAGGTGCGGTGCAGAAGCGTTGAAGTTCACCCTGAGCATCTTCGAGAAGCGCAGCGAGGACTCGGATGCGGACCGTCGCTGGCCGCACTACATGTTCGGCGGGCGAGTTCGCACGTCGACCTTGGTGTTGATCGTCGCTTTCTTCGTCGTGTGGTGGGTCTACGACACCTACCGTCCGGAACCGGCGCCCAAGCCGCCGGCGCAGCAAGTGGTACCTCCGGGTTTCGTGCCCGACCCCAACTACACCTGGGTGCCGCGCAGCCGCGTGCAGCAGCCGCCGCCCACCGCCACGTACACGCCGACGCCGACGAGCACGCCGCCGCCACCACCGCCCCCACCGCCGGTGACGACGACCACGACGACGCCGCCGGTGCAGCTGCCGCAGCTGCCCTGCCTGCTGCCGCCGCCCTTCTGCCCACCCAGCACGAGCGCCACCACACCGCCGCCTCAGCTACCGCAGCCGGGGCCCGGGCCGGCGCCTAGTTCACCGCTGCCGGCCAGTTGACTTGGCTTGCCAGCGAAATTCACGGCTACACTGGCGTGCCGTGATGATCACCCTGGACCATGTCAGTAAGAAGTACAAAGCGTCGGCGCGTCCGGCGTTGGAGGACGTCAACGTCAAAATCGACAAGGGTGAATTCGTCTTCCTGATCGGCCCGTCGGGCTCCGGCAAGTCGACGTTCATGCGGCTGCTGCTCGGCGAGGAGAACCCGACCACCGGCGACATCCGGGTGTCGAAGTTCCACGTCAACAAGCTGCGCGGTCGTCACGTGCCGAAGCTGCGTCAGGTGATCGGGACCGTCTTCCAAGACTTTCGCCTGTTGCAGCAGAAGACCGTCTACGAGAACGTCGCCTTCGCCCTGGAGGTGATCGGCAAACGGACCGACGCGATCAACCGCGTGGTGCCCGAGGTGCTGGAAACCGTCGGCTTGTCCGGCAAAGCCAACCGACTGCCACACGAGCTGTCCGGTGGCGAGCAGCAACGCGTCGCAATCGCGCGCGCGTACGTCAACCGGCCCCTGGTGCTGCTGGCCGACGAGCCAACCGGGAATCTCGACCCGGATACCAGTAAGGACATCATGGATTTGTTGGAGCGGATCAACCGCACGGGGACGACGGTGCTGATGGCGACCCACGACCACCACATCGTCGACTCGATGCGTCAGCGCGTCGTTGAGCTGTCGCTGGGACGCCTGGTCCGCGACGAGCAGCGCGGCATCTATGGGATGGACCGCTAAGTGCGCTTTGGCTTCCTATTCAACGAGGTCCTGACCGGGCTGCGTCGCAACGTCACGATGACGGCCGCCATGATCCTCACGACGGCGATCTCCATCGGCCTGTTCGGGGGCGGTCTGCTGGTGGTCCGGTTGGCCGACAACTCGCGGGAGATCTATCTCGACCGGGTCGAGACACAGGTGTTTCTCACCGACGACATCTCCGCCAACGACGCGACGTGCGCGTCTGGCCCGTGTAAAGCGCTGCGGGACAAGATCGATGCTCGACAAGACGTCAAATCGGTGCGCTTTGTCAACCGGCCGGACGCCTACAACGACGCGATCAAGAAGTTTCCGGAGTTCAAGGACGTGGCGGGCAAGGAATCGTTTCCCGCGTCGTTCATCGTCAAATTGAACAACCCTGAACAACATTCGGAGTTCGATGCGGCGATGCAGGGTCAGCCCGGCGTGCGCAGCATCCTCAATGAAAAGGATTTGATCGACCGGTTGTTCGCCGTTTTGGACGGTTTGCGTAATGCGGCGTTCGCCGTCGCCCTGGTGCAGGCCGTCGGGGCGATCCTGCTGATTGCCAACATGGTCCAAGTCGCCGCGTACACGCGGCGCACCGAGATCGGGATCATGCGGCTGGTCGGCGCCAGCCGCTGGTACACCCAGCTGCCGTTCCTGGTGGAGGCGATGCTGGCCGCGGCGATCGGTGTGGCCATCGCGGTCGTCGGCTTGGTCCTGGTGCGGGCGTGGTTCCTGGACAACGCGCTAAGCCAGTTCTATCAAGCGCATTTGATCGCGAAGGTCGACTATGCCGACATCCTCTACATCTCACCGTGGTTGTTCCTGCTCGGCGTGTCGATGGCCGGCCTGACCGCCTACGCGACGCTGCGCCTCTACATCCGGCGGTAGCTGTGGCCAAAGATCCCGGCCGGGCCAAGGCGGCGGGCGGCAAGCGCGGCAGCAAACAGATCATTGCCACCAATCGCAAAGCGCGGCATAACTATTCGATCCTCGAGGAGTTCGAGGCCGGAGTGGCTTTGCAGGGTACAGAGGTGAAAAGCCTGCGCCAGGGCCATGCTTCCCTTGCCGACGCGTTCGCAACCGTCGACGACGGCGAAGTGTGGTTGCGCAACTTGTACATTCCGGAGTATCAGCACGGTAGCTGGACCAACCATGAGCCCCGTCGCAATCGAAAGTTGTTGTTACATAGGGCACAAATTGACCGCCTGGTCGGAAAGATACGAGATGGTAACCTCGCCCTCGTGCCGATGTCTCTGTATTTCTCCGAAGGAAAGGTCAAGGTCGAGCTCGCGTTAGCGCGCGGCAAGCGAGCGCACGACAAACGTCAGGACATGGCCCGCCGCGATGCCCAGCGCGAAGTGGTCCGTGAATTGGGTCGCCGAGCCAAGGGCATGAACTGATCGGGGCCGCTTACGCCCAGCTGTCGGCCGTTACGTACGGCGTCAGCGATTTTGTGGGCGGTGTAGCCGCTCGACGGGTAGCCGCGCTGCGCGTGATGCTGGTGGTCTATCCGATCGAGACAATCTTGCTGGGCGCGCTGGCGCTCGCCGTGGGCGGGCCGGTCGCGGGCGGCGCGGTCTTCTGGGGCTGCCTCTACGGCGTCGGAATGGCCGTCGGAATGTGGGCGTTCTTCGCCGCGCTGGGCGCCGGCCCCATCTCGGTCGTCTCACCGTTGGCGGCGGTCCTCAACGCCGCCGTGCCGGTGGCGGTCGGTGTGGCGCTGGGGGAGCGGCCGGGCCCGGGGGCCTCGGTGGGCGTCGTGCTGGCTCTGGTCGCGGTCATGCTGGTGAGCCGCGAGGCCACTGCCGAAGGTGTCACGCCGTATCGGTTCACCCCTAAGGTCGCGTGGCTGACGCTGCTGGCCGGCTCCGCGATGGGGCTGAACCTGGTCTTTCTCCACCAGGCGCCGCACGCGTGCAAACTTTGGCCGCTGGTGTTCGCCCGGCTCTCGGCCACCGTGGTGATCTTGGTGATGGCCGCGGCCAGCAAGAATCTGCGGGCGCCGCGCGGGAAGCCGCTGAAGTTGGCCTGGGCCGTGGCGGTGCTGGACATCTGCGCCAACGTGACCATGCTGCTGGCGCTGCACACCTGGTTGCTGTCGCTGGCCAGCATCATGATCTCGCTTTACCCGGCGGCCACGGTCGTGCTGGCGATGGTGGTGCTGCGCGAGCGGCTGACCCGCTGGCAGGGGTTCGGCATGGTGATGGCTATGGGGTCCGTGGCCATGATCGCCGCCAGCTGACGGCGGCGCCTGTCGATGAGGTAGCCCATCGGCCTACGATCCGAGCATGGCCGATCGCCCTGTCACCAAGCTTGACAAGTCCGAGGTGCTCGCTGGTTTGTTCGCGGTGTGGGACGACATCACCGCGCTGCTGGACGGGCTGCCGGAAGCGGAATGGCAGGCGGCCAGTCCGCTGCCCGGCTGGGACGTCAAGGCGCTGGTGGCGCACATGATCGGCACCGAATCCTTCCTCGCCGGTGTCCCCGCGCCCCAGCCCGACATCGACGTCTCATCGCTCGAGCACGTCCACAACGACATCGGCGTGATGAACGAGTGCTGGGTGCGTCACCTGGCCGCCGAATCCGGCGCGGACGTCCTCAAACGCTTCAAGGACATCACCGACGACCGGCGCAAGGCGCTGACGGGCATGTCGGCCGAGGAGTGGGACGCCGTGACGCTGACGCCGGTGGGTCCCGAAAGCTACGGGCGGTTCATGCGGGTCCGGGTGTTCGACTGCTGGATGCACGAGCAGGACATCCGCGAGGCGCTGCGGTGGCCGCCGTCCGACGACCAGCTCGTTGGGGCCGCGTCGGCACTCTCGCTCGACGAGATCGCCGGCACGATGGGCTACGTGGTCGGCAAGCGGGCCAAAGCGCCGGAGGGTTCGCGGGTCTTGTTCGAGCTGACCGGCCCGCTTTCCCGCACCATCCGCATCAGCGTCGATGGCCGGGCCCAGCTGGTCGACGACTTCGGCGGCCAGGAGCCGACGGTGACGATTCGGCTGGACGGGTTGCAGTTCACCCGGCTCGCCGGCGGGCGGCCGATGTGCCCGTCCCGGTCGCAGGACATCGACCTCGGCGGCGACAAAGAGGTGGCCGCCCAGGTCGTCGAGCGGCTGAACTTCGTGATCTGATCGCAGCTCGGGACCGGAACATAACTCCGTTGCCGCGCGTTGATAGCGGCGTACCATAGATTGTCCTGCCGAAAATCGGCGGGGATGAGCGATAGACATGGGGCTGAAAGGTTTCGACATCGCGCATCGAATCAAGGGAAGCGTGCCGGTGCAGGCAAGAGACCACCGTAAGCGTCGTTGCAACCATATAAGCGCCGATTCACATCAGCGCGACTACGCTCTCGCTGCCTAAGCGACAGCTAGTCCGTCAGACCGGGAAAGCCCTCGACCCGGAGCCTGGCGTCAGCTAGAGGGATCAACCGATGAGTTCGGTCGCGGGACTCATCGGGACACCAACAGCGACTGGGATCGTCATCCTGGCTGGTTCGCGTGACCGGGAGATCCGAGCAGAGGCATAGCGAACTGCGCACGGAGAAGTCTTGAGGGAATGCCGTTGGACCCGGGTTCGATTCCCGGCAGCTCCACCAAAGGGCCGCAGAGATGCGGCCCTTTTCATGTGCCAACCGATGGCCCTGGATCGAATGCTTCGACCCGGTGCGTCCAATGGACGATCCTTACCTCATCATGAGCAGTAATTCTGGCGCACAGGTGGGATCGGTACGAGTACGAGGAGCGCCCATGCGCGGCGAACGATTGCTTCGACGGATCGCCATCGCCGGTGTAGCGGGCTTGGCGGCATGTAGCAACACGACGACCAACTCCACCACGGGCAGCGGTAACGCATCGATACCCGCAGGGCCGCTGTCGATCACCAGCGAGCCGTTCGGTCAGGTGGGTGAGACGCCCGTGCGCCGCTATACGCTCACCAGCGGGCACGGCGTGAGGGTGCGAATCCTGACCTACGGCGGCATCGTTCAGTCGATCGAGGTCCCGGATCGCACCGGAGGTATGGGCAATGTGGTACTGGGTTTTCCGACCCTGGACGGCTACCTGAACAACACCGGATCCGCCAAGACCTACTTCGGCGCGATCGTCGGCCGCTATGGCAACCGGATCGCCAAGGGGGCATTCTCGTTGAACGGCAACGAGTATCACTTGCCGATAAACAATAACGGCAACAGCCTGCACGGCGGCACCGCGGGTTTCGATACCAAGGTATGGCAGACCGACCAGCAGAACGACAGCGGCAGCGTGGGCTTGAAGCTTCAATATGTCAGTCCCGCAGGCGAAATGGGCTATCCGGGGACGCTGACGACAACCGTCACTTACACCGTGACCGAGAAAAACGAACTGCGCATCAACTACCACGCGACCACCGATGCGCCGACCGTGATCAACCTGACCAACCACAGCTACTTCAACCTGGCGGGTGAGGACACGCGCGACGTGTATGACCAGAAGGTCACCATCCACGCCGACAATTACACGCCGACTGACCCCACTCAGATCCCGACCGGGCAGGTAGCCCCGGTGCGGGGCACACCGTTCGACTTCACCTCGCCGACCGCGATCGGCGCGCACATCACCGCGAACGACCCGCAGCTGTTGCTGGCCCACGGTTACGACCACAACTGGGTGATCAACCGCGGCAACACCACGGGTCTGGTGCTAGCGGCCAGGGCCGAGGACCCGCAGACGGGGCGCACCCTGACCGTCTCCACAACCGAGCCCGGCGTGCAGTTCTACACGTCCAACTTCATCGCGGGCGCGTTCACGGGCGCCAGCGGGCACATCTACCGGCAGGGCGCGGGATTCACGATGGAGACTCAGCACTACCCGGACTCGCCGAATCACCCGAACTTCCCGACCACCACGCTCAACCCGGGCCAGACCTACGATTCGACAACCGTTTTCGCCTTCGGCACCGTATAGGCGCCTGTGCGGGCGCCTATCTGCGATCGGGCCTCACCCGAACCCACCTTTTGCCCACGACCGTGCTGCCGTTCGCCGGCCAACTAAGCATCGGGGCTGTGACCGCGAATGTGGCCGGTAGACGGCGGCGGCAACGTCTACGTCACCGAGTACAAACGGGTGCTGAAGTTGCCTCGCGGGTGATGGCATGCCATGTGGTCGGCCTCGCGCAGGTGGTTTCCGAGCCTCGGGCATCGGACGCTCAGTTCTCAAACTTGAGTCATGATTCGTCTCATTAGATATGGGACGGGAACCTTTGTCGGCGCCTCAGCCCGGCTCCACCACCGTCGACCACCACTTGAACAGCGGGGCCAGATCGTGGCCTTCGGCCCAGGCGAGCATTGGACCGGAGTCTGTCGTCCACAACACGACCGCGTAATCGCCTTCGCCGATGCCGCATGCAACAGTGCCGGCTTGCATACGTCGCCCCGTCGTAGGCGGCGGAAAAAGTGTCCCCTAGGACCGGCGTCGGTGCTCCTACTTGTTACAGCTGCCAACAGGGCGGCGACCACACCAAGGGCAACCACCATGAGCTTTCATCGTCGGACCGGCGCGCCCGGGCCATTAAGGCGGCCCACAGGGTCGTTCCGAAATCGACTTCGAAGCGACGACATGACATGCAAGCCGTGACCGCACGCCCGATTTCTGGTCCGCTCGGCGCGGCTGTCGTTGCAGCGTGGGCGTCGCTGACCGCTGCCTCGTCCCTGCCATCCGCCACCGCGGCTCCCTGCTCCGACGTCGACGTGGTGTTCGCCCGGGGCACATCCGAGCCCCCTGGCGTCGGGGGGGTCGGACAGTCATTTGTTGATTCGTTGCGTCCGCGACTAGGGCGGAGGACCGTCAGCGTGTATCCGGTCAACTACCCCGCCTCCAACAATTTCCGTAGTTCCATCGCTGCCGGTGCCAATGACGCGAGCGCTCATGTCCAGTGGATGGCGGCAAACTGTCCCAGTACCAGGATGGTCCTCGGTGGGTACTCCCAGGGTGCGGCCGTGGTCGACGTCATCACCACGCAGATGCCACCCGGTGTCGCCAATCATGTCGCCGCCGTCGCTGTCTTCGGAAATCCGTCGGCATCGGGCACATTTGCACGGACAATGGCAGCCGGCGCGCTTCCCACCATTGGTCCGCTATACGCCCCGAAAACGATCGACATGTGTATGCCCGGGGATCCGATTTGCACGCGCGGTGTGAGCATGGCACCGCATGGTCAGTACATCCAGTCGGGTATGACAAATCAGGCGGCGACATTCGTCGCGGGCCGGTTGTAGGGACGAATCAGTCGTCTTCGCCGATGCGCTTCGAGACTGAAGCATCTGCAGGTCACAACCAGTTTTGAGGCGATTCGATCCCGGGTAGCTCCACTGAGAATGTGCTGTTCAGAGCGGTAGATGGGGGACGCGCCGCAACTAGGTCAAGACACCTGGGTTGGATTACGCCCGAGGTGAGCGGCTTTAATCGTCATACGACGCGATGTCACGTCGGGCACGCCCGACACCGCAGTACGAAACGCGTTACAGATGAGCGAGGGAGGGGCTCTCATGACCTATCGCCGTCTTGCTTGGGTGCTCGGCGCGGTGGCGGTGGCGGCGGCGGCCATCATTCCCGTCCAGGCCCATGGCGAGCCGCCGACGAAGTGTCTGACCAACACTCCCAAGGGCAAGCAGGTCTACGTGCCCTGCGATCTACTCAACGCCGGCGCCAATTTCCCGCCGGGGCAGCGTTGTCCTCCGCCGCTCGAGCAGTACCCGAAAGATGTGGCGGACTGGTGTGGCGAAGGCCCGGGCCTTGCGAGTACGACACCTACGACTCCTACGACTCCGACAAGTCCCACGACTCCGACGAGCCCGACGAGCCCAACGCGGCCGACGAGTAGTGCGACCTCGACCAGTCCGACCAGTTCTACGACCCCGACGAGTCCTACGAGTTCTGCGACCTCGACGAGTCCCACGACTCCTGCGACCTCGACGAGTCCCACGAGCCGGGCGGCCCCGGCCGATGCAGGGTGACGACATCCACGGCTTCCACCGGCAACTCGCGGTTGATCACCTGTTCGGCGACCACGCACATTTGCGTCCTGGTATTGCGTGAGATTCCGCGGAGCACTGCCAAGGATTGCGCGGCGTCGAGTTTGAAGCGCTCGCCGATGATGTCGGTGGCTTGCGCGATGACTTCTCCGGGCCAGAATTGACTCGAATTGGCGCTGTCGGTCATTGCTTCTAGCCGGCCTGTCCGCAGTCGCCGGGTAATTCCGCAAGTTCGGTGAGCGCCCTGGCCTGTGCCCGCTTCACCGCGGCGAGCATGCGCGCGCTCAGATCCAGGCATTCCCGCTCTCCGACGCCGCCATTGACGGAATATGCGATTTGGCGCACCTGAATAGCGAATTGGGTTAGGTCATCACAAAGTTGTTTCATGGGGCCTTCTGGCTCTGACAGGGCTTCACATAGCCATATATGTCGCGGACGCCCACGTCCAGTCCGACTTAGACCCAATTCCGGACGCCTGCGTCCAGCCGAATTGGGGTAGTAATGCCCTAGATCCTATACCTGCGCAGCGGCTTTGCACTACTGCGTCTGTAGAAATTCCGCTGCGCTCGATTTGCCAGCGGTCAACTCCTGGCGTTCAGTCACCCTCGCCCCAAAGACCCTGTCGCCAGCGTGATTTCGCGCTGCGGTCGCGGAATTCGGGACCAACGGCGGGCAGAGCTGGTCAGTTTCCCGCCTCGATCGCCGCGACTCGTGCGGCCGCTTCGGGTCCGCAGAAGCGCTGAAGGTCCACTCCGCCCGCGGCCAGCAGATCGTCGATGCGGCGTCTCAAGTCACCCGACGAAAGATGGGCGTACAGGTTTCCGCCGGGGCAAGACGTCTGGGCCAGGTCGCGATGGCCGGCCAATGTGGCGGTCGCGACATGAAAATTCTGGGCGGCCCATGCGAACGCGCGAGCCGCCCCCTGAAGCTGCGCCTCCGACACAGGCTCTTGATCGAAGTCTCCTTCGCAGAGGACCAGGAAGTGACCTGTCGTGTCGTAGTCCGTTGCGGTGTCGCCCGCGATCTCGGTGCTCCGAAGTTCGTAGATGTTGCCGTTGCGGTCGACGCCGACGTGATAGGCGATGTCGATCCACCCGTGCTGATCCTGGTGGTAGCGCTGATCCTGTCGGAGGTGCGCTGGGGCATTGCGGTTGTCGCCAAGGACGACGGCCTCATGGTGGAGGGTCATCCGCGTGATGGTGTGGCGCTTCCCTCCGGAACGGGCCGGTCGCGCGCCCCAGGCGTCCCGGCAGAGCAACAACGCCGAACTGGTCGCGGCCAGGCTGACGCCGGTCGCCGACGGCGTGGGATGAGATGTCGAGCACCCGCCGATCAGGGACGCCGCCCCCAGGCTGCCGGCCACCCCCAAAAGCTGGCGACGGCTGAGAACGGCTGGCGGTTCGTGGGTCCGGCCGGGCGCGGGCTCGCACACCGCCCTCACGATACGGGCGTGATGCGGCGGCGCGGGATGCGTTTCGTCGTCCTCTCTTGACGCCGCCAAGATCCGAAAACAAGATCGCAGGTAACGAGATGAGCTCCTCAATGAATCGACCGGTCGCCGCAGGCTTCCGCGGTGCGATGCGTACCGCCATCGCCGCCGGGACTGCCTTCCTCGCGATAACCACGGCTTGTTCGAGGGGCGACGCGGGACGCCCGGTATTGGGTGCAAGCCCGCCCGCTCCCAGACCCGACGTCGCGACCGTCGTCAAACCGCCCGATCCGGCGCCCGCGGTTGATTTCGCAAGGGTCTCCAAGCTGATCAACGGCGCGATTGCGGCAAACAGGTTGCCGGGCGCGGTGGTTGTCGTCGGGCACGGTGGCAAGGTCGTCTTCCACCAGGCCTACGGTTCGCGCAAGCTCGCAGGCGAACCCGGACTGGACGGGTTGCCTGCCCCCGCCGAGCCGATGACCGAGGACACGATCTTCGACCTGGCGTCCTTAACGAAGAGCCTCGCAACGGCGACCGCCGTCATGCAGCTTTACGAGCAGGGCAAGGTTGCCTTCGACGATCCCGTGCAGCAGTACCTGCCGGACTTCAACGCCGCGAACGATCCGCGCCGCGCAAAGGTGACTGTTCGGATGCTCCTTACGCACACCTCCGGCGAAACCGGGGATGTCAACCTGGGAGACCCGTGGGGACTGGACCATGCCGACAAAGGGGAGGGAATTCGCCGTGCGCTCACCACGCCGCTGGAGTCGGGCCCCGGTGCGGGCTTCCGGTATTCCGATATCAACTTCATCCTGCTTGGGGCGCTGATCGAGAAGGTCACCGGCGACGCGCTGGACGCGTACGTTCAGCGACACGTATTCGAGCCGCTCGGCATGGAAGACGCCCGCTACCTTCCCCCGGCGCAAGCGTGTGGTTCGCACACGACGTTGGGCGCTGCGATCGCGTGGGCCCCCGCGCCGCAAGGCCGGACGCCGGACCCCTGTCCCGCAGGTACCTGGAGCATCGGTCTGTTGCCGCGCATCGCACCGACAGCACGTGACGAGGAGGGCCGAGCCGATCCGGTTAGGAATCCCGATCTCGATCATCTGCTTCGGGGCACCGTGCAGGACACGACGGCGCGGCGCATGGGTGGGGTGGCCGGGCATGCGGGGGTGTTCTCGACGGCCCACGATGTCAGCCTCTTTGCGCAGGCATTACTTGACCGGCTCGCGGGCCGTCCCAGCCAATTCCCTTTGGCGCAAACAACTCTCGAGTTGATGACGAGTCCGCAGCAGCCGGGACATACGCTTGCGCAACTCAAGGCGGCCAACGATGCGGCACAAGAAGCCGTCGCAAAACGGCCGAACAAAACGGATTCGCTGCTCGCTCCGCGCTATCCGGCGATCCCGGGGCAGAACCTGCGCGGCTTCGGCTGGGACATCGATACGGGCCAGTCCATGCCGCGAGGCGCGATCTTCCCCATCGGCAGCTTCGGCCACACCGGCTTCACCGGAACCTCGGTCTGGATGGACCCACGCTCGGATACCTACGTCGTGCTGCTCTCGAACTCGATTCACATCCGGGGCAGTCCACCGATCTCGGATCTGCGGGGCGAGGTCGCAACGGCAACGGCGCAGGCCCTGCGTCTCTAGGGCCGCTCGAAGTGTTGGTAGTCGAGCGGACCCGTCCACTCGCCACCCCACCGCCAGCCACGATCTGTGAAGGCGCGCACCGCAGGGTCGCCGTTGTGTAAGAGTCCCGGGTCGCTGCGGCTGCGGTCCAGGTAGGCGGCCGCGTTCTGCGGTTCGAAATAGCCGCTCGCATACAGGCACGGGTTGATGAGCGGGTTGAGATCGATAGCCCGACCGTAGGCGTGCGGAGACCATTCGTTGGTTCCAGGGATGTGTCGGCAGTTGAACGCCGAAGTGTTGTTGTCCTCCATGGACAACTCGTCGTCGGCGCCCGCGTAGTGGTCGACCGTACGCATCTTCTCGACCGGGTAACCGAGCCGCTGAAGCCGCTCGAAGATGGCGATGACCTCCGGTGCCAGGTCTTGATTCACGATCAGCTCACCGCGGTGCACCTGGCCGTCGAAACCGATGTAGCCGACGTTGACCCGTCGCAGTTGCTCCGGCTCGACCGGGCAACCCGGTCGCCAGGTCTCGCCGAGTTCGGCGGCGGTGACCGGCTCGACGCTGTCACCGGGAGCCGCTGATGGCGCATTGGGCGGCGCCGCCGATGGTGGCGGTGTCGCGGACCCTGATGGTGTCGCCGCCGGCGGTCGCTGCGCAGCGGTGCACTGCACCAGCACAAGACAAGCCGCGAGCATTCCGGCCACCGCGGCACCCCGCCGCCCGAAGGGCATCAACTGGAATTGCGTTCTCACCGCTCGCTCCACTGAGAATGGGTTGCTCAGACTGCCAGTGTCTACCGCGCCACAATCACTGGGAGCTTGGCCCTATTGACCACCGACGCACCGACCGAGCCCAGCACCCTGCCGGCGAACCCGCCACGGCCGTGGCTGCCGACCACAAGCAGTTGCGCCTTTTCGGACGCCTCGAGGAGCCAGCGCACCGGCTCGCCAATCTCGATCCTGCGATGGACCCCCACGTCGGGATAGCGGTCATGCCAACCCGCCAGTCGTTCGGCCAGCACCTCTTCCTCCTCGGATAGCCGGGCGTCCCATTTCGCGTCCTGGTACACCGTTCTCGAGGTGGCCGCCCGGGGATCAGCCCAGGCGTGTAAAGCCACTAGGCCCACTCTCCGTCGCGAGGCTTCCTCGAAGGCGATCTCAGTCGCTGCTTCCGATGCCCGCGAGCCGTCGATGCCCACCAGCACCGGCGCCTCCGCCTTGCCGACCTGCGGTTGCTCGCTGGGGATCACGGCGACTGGGCAGTGCGCGTGGTAAACCAACCCCGAACTCACCGAGCCAAGCGCACTGCGGGCACCCAGGGCACCGCGGTGTCCCCGGTCGCCCACCACGACCATCTCCACCTCTTTGGAGAGGGCGACCAGCGTCGGGACGGCGGTCGAATAAAGCACCTTGGTCTCGACCTTCGCCGGACGGCGTGCACCAGCGCTCTCTTCGGCCACCCGGATCGCCGTCTTGATGAGTCCGCGTGCCCGCTGCCCGCGCCCTCGCCTGAAGTCCGTCCGCGCGGCGACCTGGAACCACCCCGGCAAGGGGGCGTCGACGACATGCACCAGGGTCAGCGGCGCATTCCGCAGCGCGGCATCACGAGCCGCCCATCGGACGGCGCCCAGCGCCGCTGCCGAGCCGTCAATGCCTACCAAGATCGCGCCACGTGGTGGCTCCCACATTTCAGCTCGCTTCTGATCCGCCGCCCGCCCATGGGCAGGATCGTCCAGGGCGGTCGCGATTGTCAGGGCCGAAGCGATGCAAGGCGAAGGACCAAAGGCACCGATGCGGCGCGGGTTGATACCCTTCAAACGCGGGCGCACATTTCGAACGTCGGGAATACCTCTCTGGAGGAGTTGATGCGCAGGAGCGCGCCATGACCGATGCCGCCTGGACCCTCTATGCCGAGCAGATGGATGAGGTCGACGGCTGGTTTTTTGAGGCCGACGTCTCGCTGTTCAGCAAGTTGCTCGCCTGCCAGACGGCCGAAGGCATCAAGGGCGACATGCTGGAGATCGGCACCTATCAAGGCAAGTCCGCCATCATGATGGGTTACAGCCTCCGCGACGATGAAGAACTGGTGATCTGCGATTTGTTCGACGCCGTGATGGATCACGCGCACATGTCGCGGATCCCACGCCAGCAGTATTCGGGCCTCGACCAGAAGCAGTTCTTGGCCAACTGGGATCGTTTCCACCCTCGCCGGCCAACGCTTGAAGTCTGCGAATCATCGGAGCTCAACCTTGGAGAACGGTTACTCCGCTTCACCCACGTCGACGGTTGTCACAGCTACCGGTGCGTCGCTAACGACATCAACCTCGCCGTCACGCACACGACCAAGCGGGGCTTGATTGCGATCGACGACTATCGCGGAGTCGAAACCCCCGGAGTGGCCGCAGCCGTTTGGCAGGCTGTCGGCAATGGCTTCTTGTTCCCCTTCGCGGCGACGTTTATGAAGATTTACGCCTGCACGTCGGCGGCCGATCAGAGTTACTGGCTGGAGCGGGTCCGAGATTGTGCTGACATCTGCGCCTTGCCCGACTTTGACTTGCCGTCCTATCGCAGCGTCTCGGCCACGCAACTCGCCGCAGGATCGCCGCGGGACGACAGGCCCGAGTCAGAACCGTTGGGCTGACCGACTTTTCATCGCGGTCCGCGGCGTTTGCCGATCAGCCAGCGCGACACGGACGGCATCTTCCAAGAGATCGGCGGCGGTGGCGGCGCTTTGCGCGGGCGTCGCCATCTGAGCCGCGACCTCACGGGTTCGAGTAACGCAGCGCGGAGTGAGGATGGACCGCAAATCCGCAATCAGCGAATCGAGGGTGGTTTCGATGAAGCGCCGTCCGATGCCGACTTCGAGTTGATTGACCGCGGCTGCCCACATCGGTTGATCGACCGATACGGCAAGGGCCAACGTGGGGATTCCGGCCCGGATGCCTGCGAACGTGGTGCCCGGGCCGCCGTGATGGACGACCGCGCGGCAAGCGGGAAACACGGTTGCGTGGTTCACCGAGTTCACCACCTTTACGTGGTTCGAATCCGGCAGGCCGGCGAGGTCACTCACGCCGCTGCAAATCAACGCCCGCTCGCCTAGCTGCGCACAAGCCGCAGTGATCATGGCGATCACGTCGCGCGGCGATGCGACTCGTGCGCTGCTGCCGAATCCGAAATAGATCGGCGGCGTTCCCGCGGCGATCCACGACGAGACCTCGTCGTCGGCGTCCGTCGGCAGCTCCAATGTCAGCCCACCTACGAAAGGCCGCCGGAACCCGTGACCCGCCCATGCGGCCGCCATTTCGGGGAAGAAGAGTTCGTCGTAGGCCTGGATTTCCAGCGGTTGTCGCGTCGACGGTCCCGTTTGTTCTGGCAGGCCCAATTCCCGGCGCTGGGCGTCTTCAGCGGCTTTGGTTATCTGCGAATGCGCATTGTCTGCGATCGGGTAGATGTGCACGGCAGCTTGCGGAATGTCGTGGTATTCCGCGACATTGGCGGCCAGCCCCTGCTGGCTTGCGTCCGTCAACAGCAGGTCGGCCCCGTCGGCCAGTGAGGTGAGCGCCGCACCCAGCTCCGGCCAGAGTCGAGTGATTCCCTGATAAATCTCCCACGCCATGAGCATCGGGCTCGGCGTTGTGCCGTATTTGAGTTCGATATCGGCGTTCTGCCGCTCCTGGTCTGGGCCGTGTGCGACGGCGGCAAGACCGGCCGACTCGATGAAGCCAATGTAGTTCGGCGGAACCGCCATTCGCACGTCGTGGCCCCTACGCTGCAGTTCCCGACCGATGGCGGCGCATGGCTCGATATCACCCCGAGTTCCCAAGGTTGCCAACACAAATCTCATCGCCGGAGCCCATCGCCCGGTGCCGTGAAGTGTTGTGCAGTGCGGCCGTGGCCCCAAGAACACCGGAAACGAACGGCGGCAATGGGATAACGGCTGCCGTCAGGGGCTTGATGAGCCATCACCCTCCCCTTTGTTGATCGTGGTCGGTGGGGTCGGTTCGTTGCGTGTGGGGCTTCCCCGATGCTAACGCCATCAGCCTGAACGGTCATGCCTCCACGATTCCCCTGAAGTATTCGATAGTTCGCGCGACGCCTTCTTCAAAAGGGACTCGTGGACGCCAGGCGAGCCTGGACTCGGCAAGGCTGATATCCGGTTGGCGCCTCTTGGGGTCGTCGGCCGGCAGGGGCCTAAATACGGTTCCCGACGCCGACCCGGTCAGCTCGCCGATAATGCTCGCTGTCTGCAGGACGGAGAGTTCGGTCGGACTGCCGAGATTCACGGGCCCCGTGAACGAGGGCTCGCTCGCCGCCATCCTCACCAGGCCCTCGATCAGATCGTCGACATAGCAGAAAGAGCGGGTCTGGCTGCCATCCCCGAAGACGGTGATCGGTTCTCCCCGCAGCGCCTGGACGATGAACGAGGGGATGATTCGGCCGTCCTCCACGTCCATCCTCGGGCCGTAGGTATTGAATATGCGGACGACCTTTATCCGCACGTCGTAGCGACGGGCGTACTCGAGCAACAGCGTCTCCGAGACCCGCTTGCCTTCTTCGTAACAGCTCCGCATCCCGAAGCAGTTGACGTTGCCCCAGTAGCTCTCGACCTGAGGATGGATGACGGGATCGCCATAAACCTCGCTGGTGGAAGCTTGGAGAATTGTCGCCTGCTGCTCGCGAGCCAGTTCCAGCAGGTTCCTGGTGCCGACGTAGTTCGTTTCCAGGGTGAACAGCGGATCGCGCTGGTAGGCGCGCGGCGACCCGGGGCAGGCCATGTTGAAGATGACATCCAGCGGACGGACACCGGCCGCGTCTACCGGCCGGGTGATGTCGTGCTCGAAGAAAGAAAATCCCGGGTCTTTCTCGAACCGCCCGATGTTGTCGCGGCTACCGGTGTAGAGGTTGTCGACCCCGACAACCTCGACGCCGTCGCGGCGAAGACGGTCGCACAGATGCGACCCCAAGAACCCGGCGGCGCCCGCAACGAGGGCTCTCACGTTCATTCTCCCTAGTTTCGGCCGGTACCGAAGACGACGGATCGCATGTCCGACTGGAAGCGTCGCGAGACGGCAGATCGTAGGGAGTCTATCCAGATCCGACATCTCGAACGGCGTACGGCGCCGAGGCTCTACCATTGGTGGGCGGGGTCAAGCTTGTCGACCTCCAGGTCATCGAGGTGCCGAGTCGAGGAGAAGTGCCCGTGCAACAGTCGCTTTCACCCCTGTCCGTCACGAGAAAGCTGCTTCTCGCCCTGACGTTCGTCATCGCGTTGATCGCTCCGGCTGCCCTGCCGGGCGCGTTCGCCACGGCGAACGCCGACCCGATCGGCTGGCCGCCGGATTGGCCCTTCTACGAGATGCAGACCGAACAGACCATGTGCAATGCGATGGCGCAGGGCTGGTCGCGCGCGCAGATCGTCGGCGCGATGCAACAGGCGAACAACCAGGCTGTGACCGGGCTGAACCCCGATCAAGCCGCCAGGCGCGCCAACATGTGGGTCGACCTGGGACGAATCAAGTACTGCCCCGGTGCGGTCGCCAGCTGATCGCTAGCCGTCCGGCGACTCCCACCGCCATCAAAGCCGTTGCCATCCGGAGGTATTCGAGCGCGCCGACTTTTCTTGTCGGCAGTCGCGACCTCTAGCAGAGGGCGGCGGAGAACCACCCGCCGGCCACCAGGGCGATGACTAGCGCCGCGGTGGTGTGCCCCGTCGACGCGGCGACGACGATGCCTGTGATCGCAGCGATGAGGGCCAGGACCACGACCACGGCCAGCAGTATCCGGTGCGAATGGATCGCCCCGCTGGGACGGGGCGCGACGACAACGTGCTTGCTCGAGCCATGGGCTGCGGCCATTGAAGCTCCTACCAAGTTGTGACCTGGGATACAGCATCAGCATAAATGTGCGGTGAGTCACAAACAAACTGTTGGCGCTGCGCGCCTGTTCGCGCAGAGCTCAGTTAGCCGCCCTCACGTCCCGGGTATCCGCACGGACATGGGGTGGGTCACATCGCACGCGGTCGCGATCGTCTCGGCATTGCTGTCGGCGTTCTGGGCCGCGGTCGGAATCGTCGTTCGGCAGCGAGCCGCCCAGGACGTTCCGGCTGATGAGGGCATGTCGGGAACGATGGTGACGACCCTGGCGGCGCGACCGCTGTGGTGGGCGGGCACCGTCGCCGCCGTCGCCGGCTACGTGTTTCAGGCGGTGGCGCTGGCGCACGGATCCCTGCTGCTCATCCAGCCGCTGCTGGTTTCGTCGCTGTTGTTCGCGTTGCCCTTGAGCGCGCGGCTCTGCCATCAACGCATCAGCGCGGTCCAGTGGGGCTGGGCGACGCTGTTGACGGGCGCGCTAACGGTTTTCGTGCTCGTCGGTCAGCCGCGCGAAGGCCATGTCCGCCCTGCGGTACCGGCGTGGACACTGGCGTTGTTGGTGACGGTGCCGTTGCTGGTGGTCTGCGTTACGGCGGCCGGTCGCGTCGTCGGTCGTGCGCGCGCCATGCTGCTGGGCGTGGCCGTGGCGGTCATGCTCGGCATGATCGCGGTGCTGACGAAGATCTGCACGCACCGCTACGCCGTCGGCGGCTGGCATGCGCTCCTCACCGTCCCGGCTCCGTACGTTCTGGTCGGCCTAGCGGTCGCGGTAACGGTGGTGCAGAACTCGGCCTTTCATGCCGGCGCGTTGCAGGCGTCGGTACCGATCATGTTGGTCGGGGAGCCGGTTGTCGCGGTCGTGCTCGGCATGGGGGTGCTCGGTGAACACCTGGCGGTGGGCCGCTCGGCGGCGCTGGCACTGGCAGTCGCCGTCTGGGGCATGGTGGCCGCCGCGATCGCGCTGAGCCGCAGCCAGGCGGTCGAAGTGGGCAGCCCGCGACAGCCCACGCCCGCCGATGCCGCGCGGTTGGCCGGTGTCAGCGGACGACGGGAGTAGGACCTACGAATCGGCTTCCAACAGCCGGAGCGGGTGCAGACCGTCGACCGCGCCGACGAACGGTGGGTGGATGCTGTAGCCGAGCATGCGGCGAATGTCGTCGGACACCGAGCGGGCGATGTCGCGCGATATCGACAACGTGAAGGCTTCCATCGGGCGCAGCCACGGTTGGCAGTACTGGGCGGTGACGGCAAGGCGGTCGCGACCGGTGTTGTTGGCGCCACCGCCGTGCCACAGGGTGCCCACGAAGAAGACGCACGAGCCGGCGGGCATGACGACCGGCATCGCCTGATCGTCGGGCCCCGGCCGGCGCTTACCCCAGCGGTGGCTGCCGGGGTAGAGCACCGTGGCCCCGTTGTCGGCGGTGAAGTCGTCGATGGCCCAGATCGTCGCCGCCGCAAGAGGTTCTCGCGGACGCGGGATCGGGTAGAACCCATCGTCGTGGTGTGCCAGCTGGGCGGCCTCTCCGGGCTGAATGTTGATGGCCTGCAACGCAGAAAGCAGGTAGTTGGGCATCAGCAACCGATCCAGCACCGCCAGCACCCGGGGATTGCCGACGAGCCCGTCGCACACCCGCGTCCGGCTCAGCAGGCTGTAGATGCGCTGAGTGCTCCGCCCCTCGAACGAGTTACGCCCGGTGTGCCCGAGCCAAGGCCGCACGACCTCGCGGATCTGCTCGCACTGCTCCGGTGTGAGCAGGTCCGTCCAAATGACGTAGCCGTCGCGGTCGAGGGCCGCCATGTCGGCGTCGACGATCGCGCTGTCGACGGAGCCTCCACCGCTCGCCGTCCGCTTGTACCGCTGCGCCAGATCGCCTCTGAGGTCTTCCAGCGTCGTGACGGATTCGTCATCGATGTTCATTGGCACTCGTCCTTCATCCCGTCAACCACACTAAGCCGAGTTCGCGGGGGCGGACAGGACAATTCGCGCCGTCTGTACGAGGATGATGCGGTGCGGGTGCTTCTCTTGCTGGCGAGCTTCGCCGCCGCCATTGGTGCGGCCACGCCCGCGCAGGCGGACCCGGCCGGCAACCCCGACGCGAGCTTCTTGGCGGCGCTCGATCAGGCCGGCGTTCCCTACAAGAACGGCGCCGTCGCCATTCAGGTCGGGAAGAAGGCCTGCGAGCTGATGGACCAGGGTCACTCCAAAGCCGCGGTCATCCAGAGTGTGTCCTCGGAAAACGCGGGCTTCACCGTGTCGCAAGCCACCAGTTTCACGACCAGTGCGGTGAATGCCTACTGCCCCCAACACATCGGGGAACCGAACACCGAGCCGCCGCCTCGCTCGCCCGACATCTGGATGATTCCCTGGATTCCGTTCCCACCACCGGGGGCTGCTTAGAAAAGCTGCCGGGGCTGGCATGCCTGAGCCCGACCGACCAAGATGTAGACGGTGTGGCCTGACTGGTGGATGATCGCGATCGGCATCGTCAGTGCGTTCGCGGTGATCTGGCTGGCTCTGGCGGTCACCTTCTGGTTGACGCGACCCCAGGTCAAAATGCAGGACCTGGTGCGCCTCCTGCCCGACGTGCTCCGGCTGCTGAAACGCCTCGCCGCGGATACCGACCTGCCGCGGCGGATCCGAATCGCATTGGTCGCACTGATCGCCTTTGTCGTGTCGCCCATCGACCTGATACCCGACGCCATCCCCGTCATCGGATTCGCCGACGATGTGATCATCGTTGGTCTGGTGTTGCGCTGGATCAGCCGCACAGCGGGACCCGGTGCACTTGCCAAGCACTGGCCCGGCACGCCCGACGGCCTCGCCACCCTGTGCAAGCTGTGCCGCCTGCCCGACCCCGCGCTCGATTGACCGGCAATCTAGGAGGCTGCGGTGATGGACGTACTTCGGCGCAGCATGCGATACAAGGTCAGGGTCGGCGCACTGATCGAATTGGCGTTGTGGCTGGCGATCCCGTACCTGTGTATCGGGTTCGTGTGGACCCTTTTTCACGCTGAGGAGGCTCGACTGATACAGAGCCGGGTGGAGGCCGTGTTCCCCACCGGAGCCGACGCCCTGGCCTTCGGCTTGACCACGGCGCTGTGGCCGGCCTCCATACAAATCGCCCACGCCTGCCCCGAGCCGTGACGGGCTCTTGGGGCGAAGCCGTGCGCAGGAACGCGGTTTGCTCCTAGGCTGCCGAGCATGTCAATTGACCGAGCTGCACTTCTCGCGGGCAGCATCCGACTCACCTCCGGCGTATGGTTCCTCGTCGACCCCTTGAGCGCAAACCGGTTCTGGGGAGATCCCGGGGAGCCGGCGCCGACCGCTCGACTGTTGTTGCGGTCCATGGGATATCGCGACGCGTTGATCGGTGGCATGCTCGCGGCGGCGGCGTTGCGCGGCAAGAACACCCGCGGCTGGTTCCTGGCATCCGGCGGCGCCGACGCGGCCGACCTGCTCGGCGGCATCAGTGTCCACGATGAGCTGAAACCCTCGCAACGGATCATCGGCTTGGGCGGCGCCGTCGTCGGCGTCGGCGTCGGGCTATGGGGCGCGGCCCGATCGCAGTCACGCGGTCGCCGGAACGAGCCCGATGCGGTTGACTGAGACCATGGGCGTAGGCGTACTGACATTCGTAACCGATGAGGGCATTGGCCCGATGGAGCTGAGCCAGGCGCTCGAGCAGCGTGGATTCGAGTCGCTGTTCCTCGCCGAGCACACGCACATCCCGGCGGGCGACGTAACCCCCTATCCGGCCGGGGGTCCCATCCCGCCGAAGTACTACCGCACCCTGGATCCGTTCGTTGCGCTGACCGCCGCGGCCGCCGTGACCGAGCGGCTGGTCCTGGGCACCGGCATCGCGCTGGTGCCCCAGCGCGATCCGATTCACACGGCCAAAGAAGTGGCGTCGCTGGATCTGGTGTCGCGAGGACGATTCCGGTTCGGTGTCGGGGTGGGCTGGCTGCGCGAAGAAATCGCCAACCACGGTGTCGATCCGGGCGTTCGAGGGCGAGTGGTCGACGAACGGCTGGGCGCGATGGTCGAGATCTGGACGCACGAAAAGGCGGAATTCCACGGCGAATTCGTAGACTTTGGCCCTATCTACAGTTGGCCTAAGCCTATGCAGAAGCCCTATCCGCCGATGTACTTCGGCGGCGGACCCGCCGGCTTCAAACGCATCGCCAGGCTGCATGCCGGGTGGCTATCGATGACACCGTCGGCGCGGGCCCTGGCGCCGCAACTGGAGCAACTGCGCGGCATGGCAGGTCAGGACGTACCAGTGATCAGCTTTCACGGCGGCGCGCCGACGGCAGAGGAGCTCGAGGGCTACCGCGCTCTCGGGGTGCAGCACCTGTTGGTGGAGCTGCCCACCGAGCCTCGCGACGAAACCCTTCGGCGCCTCGATGAGCTGCAGGCTGAGTTCGCGAATCTCATGTAAAGCTAAGTGCCGCAGAACGTTTGGTACTTACCGAAGTCCTCAGGGGCTGGATTGGCATAACGTTCCAGGCCCGCGCGCTCGTCATAGGGTGCGGTGACCGCGGCGAGGAGCTGGTCGAGTGGGCCGAGGTCGCCCGCCGTGGCGGCTGTCAGGGCTTCCTCGACCAGGTGGTTGCGCGGAATGTAGATCGGGTTGGCCCGCTCCATGGCGTCGGCATCGGGGCGCAGGGTTTGCCACCGCGACAGCCACGCGTCGAACCCGGCGAGGTCGATGAACAAGCCGCGCGCCGGTTCGGCATCGCCTCGTGCCGCGCGGCCGAGGTGGCGGAAAAACGACGTGTAGTCGACGTGGCTGTCCTTGA
>NZ_LZKH01000013.1:0-51507 GCF_001672745.1 Mycobacterium sp. E1386 | reverse complement strand
GGGTGCCCGAAACCGAGGCCGAACGTCCGGTCATCTTCCTGTGCCGCTCGGGCAACCGCTCCATCGGCGCCGCCCAGCACCCGGCCCTGACCGTCGATGTGCTTGGTGCCCGAGTACACCACCACGTCGACCCCGAGGGGAATGCCCTGCTGCAGCAGCGGGGTGGCGAAGACGTTGTCCAACACCACCTTTGCGCCTGCGGCGTGGGCGAGCTCGACCACCGCGGCGATGTCCACCAGCGACTGCATCGGGTTCGACGGCGTCTCGAAGAACACCGCCGCGGTGGGCACGGACAGCGCCTCCTCCCACTGCGCGAGGTCGTCGCCGTCCACGAAGACGGTCTCGACGCCCCAGCGCGGCAGGATCTCGTTGCACACCACGAAGCACGACCCGAACAGGCTGCGCGCCGCGACCAGCCGGTCCCCGGCGGCCAGCAGCGCGCCCAGCGCGGTGAACACCGCCGCCATTCCGCTCGCGGTGGCGAACGCCGCGGGGGCGCCCTCGATCAGGCGCAACCGCTCCTCGAACATCGTCACGGTCGGGTTCCCGTACCGCGAGTACACGAAGTGGTCGAGCTCGCCGGTGAACGACTTCTCCGCGACGGCCGCCGAGGAGTAGACGTAGCCCGACGTCAGGAATATCGCCTCGGCCGTCTCGTCGAATCCCGAGCGCAGCAGCCCGCCGCGCACGCCGATCGTGGCAGGACTGACCCCGTCGGGCAGCGCCTTGGGGGTGCGGACGGACTCCCCCGAGGGGTCGGTCATAGCTGCTTCCAGGGCAATCCGATGGCGCGCCAACCCGATTCGCCCCGCAGCCCCCGCGCGTTCGGGTGACCCTCGAACCCGTCCAGCACGTTGTAGGCCGGGGTGATGCCGGTCCGGGTGGCAACCTGGGCGGCGCCGATGGAGCGGTTGCCCGAGCGGCACAGGAAGATGACCGGACGTTCGGCCTCGGTTTCGGGCACCCGGTCGCGCAGTTCGTCGGCGAAGTTTTCGTTGTACCTGCCGTCAGAGCTGTTCCACTCGATGAACACCACCTCGCGGCCCAGGCTGGTCAGGTCCGGCACCCCGACGAACCGCCATTCGTCATCGGTGCGCACGTCGACCAGCACAGCGTCCGGGTTGTCGTTGAGCAGTTCCCATGCCTGCTCTGGCGTGATGTCTCCGGCGTAGCCTGCGCGCTCTGTGCTCATGAACTCGGATCGTAACGAGGTCGTTGGGTCAACCGGTTCGCCACCTCGCGGGCGCGCTCGCGCGCCGCAGCCACGTCGGGCGCCGTCGCCAGTGCCTGGTATCCGCGCCCGACGGCGCGCAGGTCGCTCTCCGGCACCGCCAGCGCCCCGGCCAGGGCGGCGGCCGGCCCGTCGGCGCGCTGCACCCGGCGCGCCGCGCCCGGCGAAATCATCATGGTGTCCACCGGCAGGCCGAGGATGGTGCGGGCCTGCAGGTCGAACACCGAGAGCCGCTGGCTGCGCACCGTCACCCACGCGCTGTCGGCGGGGCGGGGCGTGACGTCGGCGAAGTACACCTCGTCGCCGTTGATCATCAATTCGACGCCGAAGACGCCGCGGCCGCCGAGCGCCTTGACGATCCGCGCGGCGATCGATTTGGCGGCGTCCGACGCCGCCGGGCTCAGCTGCTGCGGTTGCCAGGACTCCAGGCCCTCGCGATGGCCGATGGGCGAACAGAAGTCGATCACCGGACCCTGGGGCCCGTCGCTGCGCACCGCCAACAGGGTGACGTAGAACTCGACCTCCACCACGGTCTCGGCCAGCACCCGGTGCTGTTCCCCGTGCCCTCCCGTCGCGCGCTGCCAGGCCGCCGCGATGTCGTCGGGGCCCGAAGCCACCGACTGCCCCCGCCCGGCTGCGGCGAGCACCGGCTTCACCAGCAGCGGGTAGCCCGCGTGGGCGCCGACCGCCTCGAGTTCGCCGAGGGAGCCGACGAACCAGAACGGCGCGGTGGGCAACCCCAACTCGTCGGCGGCCAGCCGGCGCAGGCCCTCCCGGTCTGCGGCGAGCCGGACCGCGCGAGCGCCGGGCACCAGCTGCGCGCCCTCGAGGCCCTCGAGCGCTTGGGGCGAGACCGTGTCGGTGGTGGTGACCACAACGTCCGGCCGTACACCCCGGACCGCCCTGGTCAGCTCGTCGGCGTCGGTCAACGGCACTGTGAGCGACTGATCGGCGACCGCCTCCGCGGGGCGCTCGTCGACGGCGATCACCGAGGCGCCCAGTCGCCCCAGGGCGATCGCCAGTTCCCGGCTGAGGTCTCCGGAACCCAGCAACACGACGCGCGGCCTCATGTCCGCTTCTTCCGTCGGCGCTTGCGATGGCACGGCGAGCACGCTCGTCTTGTCGTCTTGTCCTTCGGTGAAGCCGTCAGTCACCGCTCAAGGATAGGTCGGTTCCGAGCGCCCTAGGGCTGCCCGGGAAGCAGCCGCACCATCAGCCCGTTGGCCTCGGCCAGCACCGCTTCGTCGCCGTCGAGCAGTTCGGCGGCCACGAACGCCTTGCGGCCCTCGGTGCTCGTGACCCGGCCGCGCACCGACAGCGGCGCATCGATCGGGGTGACCTTGCGGTAGTCGACGTGCAGGAAGGCCGTTCGGCTGATGGGACGCCCGGCGGCGTGCGACACCATGCCGAACATGTGGTCGAACAGCAGCGGGAGCACGCCGCCGTGCACGGCGTGGTTCCCGCCGACGTGAAACCGGCTGAAGTAGCCGGTCATCTCGACGCCGTCCGGAGCGTATTTCGTCAGCGTCCAGGGCGGCAGCAGCAGGCTGCCCATGCCGGGCAGGTCGGGCGTCCGCCCGGCCGGCGCCTTGCCCTCGTCGGCCTGGAACGGTCCCAGCAGCCGCACCAGGGCCTCGGCGCGGTCGGCCGCGTCGTCCCACAGGTCATCGCCGGGATCGGCGGACACGGCCAGGTCCTGCAGCGCCCGCATGGCCGCGACGAACCGGCCGAATCCCGGGCCTGGGCTGGCCGGGCCGTATTCGGGAAAGCCGCCGTGGTGTTCGTATTCGGGGTCGAGTTCTTTGGGATCCGGCTCAGGTGACGGGTGGGTCACGGGCGGGCCGCCAGGACGTCGCGGCGCACGATCGTCTGTTCCCGCCCCGGACCGACGCCGATGCACGAAACATGCGCTCCGGCAAGCTCTTCCAGCCGCAGCACGTAGTCACGCGCCTTGGCGGGCAGGTCGTCGAATTCACGGGCGTCCGAGATGTCCTCCCACCAGCCCGGCAACTCCTCGTAGATCGGCTCGGCGCGGGCGAGGTCGGTCTGGGTCATCGGCATGTCGGTGGTGCGCTCGCCGTCGATGCGATAGCCGACGCAGATCGGCACCGTTTCCAGGCTGGAGAGCACGTCGAGTTTGGTCAGGAAGAAATCGGTGATGCCGTTGACCCGCGTGGCGTAGCGGGCGATCACGGCGTCGAACCAGCCGCAGCGACGCCGCCGCCCGGTGGTCACGCCGAACTCGCCGCCGGTCTTGGACAGGTATTCGCCGTTCTCGTCGAACAGCTCGGTGGGGAACGGTCCGGAGCCCACGCGGGTGGTGTAGGCCTTGAGGATCCCCAGCACGGTGGTGATGCGGGTGGGCCCGATGCCGGAGCCGACGGCCGCGCCGCCGGCGGTCGGATTCGACGACGTCACATAGGGATACGTGCCGTGGTCGACGTCGAGCAGGGTGCCCTGGGAGCCCTCCAGCAGCACGGTTTCGCCGGTCTCGAGCGCGGCGTTGAGCAGCCGCCGGGTGTCGCGGATGCGGTGGCGGAACCCCTCCGCCTGTTCCAGCAGCGCGTCGACGACCTGGTGGGGGTCCAGCGCCTTGCGGTTGTAGATCTTGACCAGGATCTGGTTCTTCAGTTCCAGCGCGGCCTCGATCTTGTGGGTCAGCTGGCCGGGGTCGAGCACGTCGGCGACCCGGATCCCCTGGCGGGCGATCTTGTCCTGGTAGCAGGGCCCGATGCCGCGCCCGGTGGTGCCGATCTTCTTGTTGCCCATGTAGCGCTCGGTGACCTTGTCGATGGCCACGTGGTAGGGCAACAGCAGGTGCGCGTCGGCGGAGATCAGCAGCTTGGTGGTGTCCACGCCGCGGTCCTCGAGGCCTTTGAGCTCGTCGAGCAGCACGCCGGGGTCGACCACCACACCGTTGCCGATGACGTTGGTGACGCCGGGGGTCAGCACTCCCGACGGGATCAGGTGCAGCGCGAAGTTCTCGCCGCTGGGCAACACGACGGTGTGCCCGGCGTTGTTGCCACCCTGATAGCGCACCACCCACTGCACGCGTCCACCGAGCAGGTCAGTGGCTTTACCTTTGCCCTCGTCGCCCCATTGGGCGCCGATGAGGACGATTGCCGGCATGACTTGCTCCCGCCTGCTTACTGTGGCCCTGCTGGCAACGCGCCGTATCTTGCAGCGCCGCCACGGTTTTCGGCATCGCCCGTTGGCTCGAGCTGCCGACCTGCACCAGCGCCCCGGTTGACCATTACGGCACCGTGCGCGTAGCCGGACGCGTCTTTGCTTGGCGCGCTCACGTGGCGATCCTAAACGTCGGGTAGCGACGGGCTTGTGCCAAGGCCCCTGCTCATCCGGGCGGCCGCCCGCTGAGCGGCATTTCCGCCCGTGCGCCGGCGGCCGGAGCGCTGGCCGTCTCCGACGGTTTGGCCGCACACACACCGCCTTGGGTCGGTGCGTCCAACATCAGGCACAAGCCCTTCCTGTCGCGACCGGGCTTCTTGGCCGCCCACCCCGGCCACACGGGTTTCCCGTTCCAACTGACCAGCGTCCAGCCATCGTGCGGGTTGCCCTGGATCTCGACGATGCCGGCGTTGGGCAGCGGATCGAAGAGCAAGAGCAGCGGATCGGGGTTCTTGACACTCATCATCGTGCCGACGCCGATCGCGAACTCGCTGGAGACCGCCACTTCGGTGATCTTGCCGCCCACGGACCGAACCGGGTTGGCCAGGGCATTGCCGTACATCAATTGCAGGGAGTCGTTGAAGCGACTCGCGTTGGTCACCGCGTTGCCGTACATCGTCTGCAGTGCGCCGTTGAAGCGCCTGTCGAATTCGAACCCGTTGGTGTCGGTGGAGCCCGGAGCCAGCATCGGCACGATGCGCAGCCCCAGCAGCCACGCCACCGGGCCGAGCAGGTACACCAGCCCCGCAAGGCTGAACTGGGGTAGGCCATTGAAAACGCCGGCGTCGATCTCGTTGAGGCCCGGCAACGCCTGAACGTTCATTCCCAGCATGGACGCCAACGGCGCCGCGGTCTGCTGCGTTCTGACCAACTGCGACGCGAAGATTCCGGCCACCGACCCCTTCGCGGCGAGCGCCGTGGCGATGTTCTGCGCCTGTTGCTGGCCGAGCGCAGTGAGTACCGCTCCGGGCACCGACGTGTCGATCACGCCCGCCGCATTGGCCTCCGACTGGCCGTGCCGCACCAAGTCGATCACGATCGATTCGTCGGCCGAGGCGGTCGCCGGCCCGACGCACAGCAGGACGGCCGAGAACGCTACGGCACCAGCACGGCGGAGTTGCTTCGTCAGCAATGGAGGCGCGTGGGGCCGGTAACAGGCCCGAACGGCGCGGTTCGCGCGGTTGAGAAGACGGCGATGAGTCGGCGAATGGCAGTTCTCCGTTCTCTTGGCCACCCATTCGTTGACCCCGTGGCAGGAGTAAAGTATCCGGTTGCTACCAGGCGGTGGCGCAACGATTTTCGCAGTCCGAGATCATGTTGTGACTGTGTCGTTATGGTGAGATCGTTTCGTGCACAGACGTTCTGGCCGCTGTTCGGACGAAAGATGTTGAACGACAAGGATATTGGAACTGTTGACGTGGACGGCACGTGACGCGAGAAGATCCCGCCGTGGCGGTGTTGCTGTTCGGCGATCGGCGCGTGCCACGCCCGCTGACCGGCATGCCGGTTCACTCGGCCGGCATCGATGCCGCGATCGGCCCCTACCGCCGGCTCGTCGTGGTAGGCGCCGACGCCGACCTGGCCGCCGTGCTGACCCGGCTGCTGCGCGCAGACCGGCTCGACGTCGAGGTGGCCTACGTGCCGCGCCGCCGCACCCGCGCGACCCGGATCTACCGCCTGCCCGCCGGGCGGCGCGCGGCGCGGCGAGCCCGGCAGGGGCCCGCCCGGCGCGTGACCCTGGTCCGCGACGAGACCGGGTCGGTGGTCGTCGGGCGCGCCGGCTGGCTGCCCGGCGAGGACCGGCGCCTGCGCGGCGAGGCCGTCGTCGACGACACCGTGTTGTTCGACGGTGACGCCCCCGCCGTCGACGTCGAGCCGACGCTGACCGTCCCGGGCCTGCGCGCCCGCGTGCGAACGGGCCGGCGCCGCTGGGTCGCCGGCCGCGCGGTCCAGCTGGGCAGCACCGGCGTCACGGTGGTGCGCGACGGCGTGCCCGCGTCGCGCCCGGCGCGGCGGTCGACGTTCTACCGCAACGTCGAAGGCTGGCTGGCGGTCCGCTAGTTTCGACCGGTGAGCCTGCCCGCCCGGCGCGAATCGGTCCGACCCAGCCCCATCTTCCTGGCCCTGCTGGCCTTGACGGCGACGGGCGGCGTGCTGGCGTGGCTGGCCGGCAGCACCGTGCGGCCGCTGGCGTATTTCGGCGTGTTCACCTTCGTCATCGCCGGCTGGTTGGTGTCGCTGTGCCTGCACGAGTTCGGCCACGCCGTGACCGCCTGGCGATTCGGCGACCACGACGCCGCCGTGCGCGGATACCTGACGCTGGATCCGCGGCGCTATAGCCATCCCGCGCTGTCGCTCGTGCTGCCGATGGTGGTCATCGCGCTGGGCGGGATCGGCCTGCCGGGCGCCGCGGTGTACGTGCGGACGTGGTTCATGACCCCGAACCGGCGCAGCCTGGTCAGCCTGGCGGGCCCGGCCGCCAACCTGGTGCTGGCGGTGCTGCTGCTGGCGCTGACGCGGTTGTTCTACGACCCCTTCCACCAGGTGCTCTGGGCGGGCGTGGCGTTCCTGGGCTTCCTGCAGCTGACCGCGGTGGTGCTCAACCTGCTGCCCATCCCGGGCCTGGACGGCTACGACGCCCTCGAGCCGCACCTGAGTCCCGAGACGCAGCGCGCGGTGGCGCCGGCCAAGCAGTACGGCTTTTTCATTTTGCTGTTCCTGCTCCTGGCGGCCAGCCACTGGTTCTTTCAGATGGTGCTCTGGCTGTTCGAGTTCTCGGGTGTGCCGACGTGGCTGGTGTCCGCGGGCAACGTGCTGACCCGCTTCTGGAGCCGCTGGTTCTGACCCTTGCCATATATGCGCGGATCCGCATATATTGCACGGCATGGGCGCCGGCCACAATCACAGTCCCGCCGAGACCGACGGGTCCCGGCTGATTCCCCGCATGATTGCCGCCGCCGCAATCCTGGCGGCGTTTTTCGTCATCGAGCTGACCACCTCGTTGCTGATCAACTCGATCGCGCTGCTGGCCGACGCGGGCCACATGCTGACCGACGTCGTCGCCGTCTTCATGGGCCTGGCCGCCGTGACGCTGGCCCGCCGGGGCAGCTCGTCACCGTCACGGACGTACGGCTGGCACCGGGCCGAGGTGTTCACGGCGGTCGCCAACGCGGGCCTGCTGATGGGCGTCGCGCTGTTCATCCTCTGGGAAGCGATCCAGCGGCTCAGGGAAACCCCGTCGATCCCCGGCGTGCCGATGATCGTGGTCGCGCTGGCCGGGCTGCTCGCCAACCTGGCGGTCGCGTTGCTGCTGCGGTCGCACTCCGGGGAGAGCCTGGCGGTCAAGGGCGCCTACATGGAGGTCGTCGCCGACAGCGTCGGCAGCCTGGGCGTGCTGATCGCCGGTGTGGTGACCGTGACGACGCGCTGGCCGTACGCCGACGTGGTGGTGGCCGTGCTGGTCGCGCTGTGGGTGCTGCCGCGCGCGATCTCGCTGGCCCGCGACGCGCTGCGGATCCTCTCCGAATCGTCGCCGACCCACATAGACGTGGAGGAGCTGCGCTCGGCGCTGGGCGCCGTCGACGGCGTGTCCGAGGTGCACGACCTGCACGTCTGGACGCTGTCGCCGGGCAAGGACATGTGCACCGCGCACCTGCGGAGCACCGGCGACTCCACCCGGGTGCTGCACGACGCGCGTGCGGTGCTGTCGGCCCGCGGGCTGCAGCACGCCACCGTCCAGATCGACACCCCGGGCGACGCGGGCTGTTCGGAAAACTTCTAGAGCCCCAGGCCCGGGCGCGCCTCGGGGTCGCAGTCGTCGAGCAGGTCCAGGCAGCGCAGGTACTCGTCGGGCTCGCCGATCGTGTCGGCGGCCCGCGCCAGCGCCGCCACACACCGGAGGAATCCGCGGTTCGGCTCGTGCGCATAGGGAACCGGGCCGAAACCCTTCCAGCCGTTGCGCCGCAGCTGGTCCAGGCCGCGGTGATAGCCGGTGCGGGCGTACGCGTAGGCGGTGATGGCCTGGTCGTCGGCCAGCGCCTGCTCGGCCAGTGCCGCCCAGGCCACCGACGCCGACGGGTGCGCGGCGGCGACGATCCCCGGCTTCTCGCCGGCGAGCAGCTCCGCCTCGGCGTCGGGGTCGCCCGGCAGCAGTGTCGGATCAGGTCCCAGGAGGTCTCGCGGCGGCGTCATGGCTCCTATTCTGCAGCCGCCCCGTTTCGCCGGGGTGGCGGACCTCGACCATCACCCCATCGAGGGGGACGGGTCGCTAAGCTCTCCAACTACCCCACCCGATAGCGGAGGACAGCCGTACTCATGCCCCAGCCACCCGAGCCCGACCGCAGCGGCGCGCCGAATCCGCCCGGGCACGAATGGGCCGCGCAATCAGGCGAGGACGCGACCGAGAGCGTCCCGCTGGTACCGAGCGACTCCGAGACCGAGACCGTGGTGATCAGACCCGATTCCGGCGGCAACCCGGCGGATCCCCAGGAGGATGCGGACGGCCAGCAGCGCGAGCGCCGCTTCACCGCGCCCGGTTTCGACGCCAAAGAGACCACGGTGATCGCCACCACCCCGGAGCCCGCCACGGAGGTGTTCCACACACCGCCGGAAGGTCAGACCGCACAGTTCGGTCAGCCCGCCAAACCGGCTGTGCCGCAATCGATCCCGCCCCGGCTGGGAGGAAAGCTCCGCACGTCTCGGCAGTTCAACTGGGGCTGGGTGCTGGCGCTGGTCCTGATCGTGCTGGCGGTGGCCGCGATCGCGATCCTGGGTACGGTGCTGCTCACCCGCGGCAAACACACGAAGGTCTCGCAGGAAGACCAGGTTCGTACCACGATCCAGAGCTTCGACACCGCGATACAAAAGGGTGATCTGACCACGCTGCGCACCATCACGTGTGGCACCACCCGCGACGGATACGCGGACTACGACGAGCACTCGTGGGACGAGACCTACCGCCGGGTCTCGGCGGCCAAGCAGTATCCGGTGATCGCCAGCATCGACCAGGTGGTGGTCAACGGCCAGCACGCCGAGGCCAACGTCACCACGTTCATGGCGTACGACCCCTCGCTGCGGTCGACCCGCAGCCTGGACCTGCAGTACCGCGACGAGCAGTGGAAGATCTGCCAGTCCCCCAGCGGCTAGGCTCTAGCGCCCCTCAGCGCCGAACGTGCAACCAGGGCGAGTTTCGAGCCGGAATTTCGCCATGAGTGCACGCTCGGCGAAGCCGGGCTAGCGGCCCACGGACTTTCCGGCGCAGTGCAGGTCGTCGCAGGCCTCCACCACGCGCTCGGTCATCGATGCCTCGCCCTTCTTCAGGTAGCTGCGCGGGTCGTAGACCTTCTTGGCGCCCACCTCGCCGTCGACCTTCAGCACGCCGTCGTAGTTGGTGAACATGTGGCCGGCGATCGGGCGGGTGAACGCGTACTGGGTGTCGGTGTCGACGTTCATCTTCACCACGCCGTAGCGCAGCGACTCCTCGATCTCCGACTTCAGCGAGCCCGACCCGCCGTGGAACACGAAGTCGAACGGCTTGGATCCGTCGGGCAGACCCAGCTTGGCCGCGGCCACCTGCTGCCCCTGGGCCAAAATGTCGGGGCGCAGCTTGACGTTGCCGGGCTTGTACACGCCGTGCACGTTGCCGAACGTCGCGGCCAGCAGGTACTTGCCGTGCTCGCCGTGGCCCAGCGCATCGATGGTCTTCTCGAAGTCCTCCGGCGTGGTGTACAGCTTGTCGTTGATCTCGTGGGCGACGCCGTCTTCCTCGCCGCCCACCACACCGATCTCGATCTCCAGGACGATCTTGGCGGCCGCAGCCTCCTTGAGCAGCTCCTGCGCGATGATCAGGTTCTCGTCGATCGGCACGGCCGAGCCGTCCCACATGTGGGATCCGAACAGGGGATCGCCGCCCGCGGCCACGCGTTGCGCCGAGATGGCCAGCAGCGGCCGCACGTAGCTGTCCAGCTTGTCCTTGGGGCAGTGATCGGTGTGCAGGGCCACGTTGATCGGGTACTTGGCCGCGACCACGCGGGTGAACTCGGCCAGCGCCACGGCGCCGGTCACCATGTCCTTGACCCCCAGGCCGGAGGCGAATTCCGCACCGCCGGTGGAGAACTGGATGATGCCGTCGCTGCCGGCGTCGGCGAAGCCCTTGATCGCGGCGTTGACCGTCTCGGACGAGGTGCAGTTGATGGCCGGGAAGGCGTACGAGTTCTCTTTGGCGCGGCCCAGCATCTCGGCGTAGACCTCGGGGGTGGCGATCGGCATGGGCTCCTCCTGGCGACTGGGCCCGTCCAGTATCGCAACACCGGTATGTTGAAGCATCGTGAGCACCACCGTGACGGCCCTGCCGCACATCTTCGACCCGATGTATTGGTTGGGCGCCGACGGAGTCTTCGGATCCGCGGTGCTGCCGGGCATCCTGGTCATCGTCTTCATCGAGACCGGTCTGCTGTTTCCGCTGCTGCCCGGCGAATCGCTGTTGTTCACCGGTGGGCTGTTGGCCGCGGGTGCGAACCCGCCGGCCAGCATCTGGGTGCTGGCCCCCGCCGTCGCCCTCGTCGCGATCCTGGGCGATCAGACCGGGTATTTCATCGGCCGGCGGATCGGCCCGGCCTTGTTCAAGAAGGAAGACTCCCGGTTCTTCAAGAAGCACTACGTGACGGAGTCGCACGCGTTCTTCGAGAAATACGGACCGTGGGCGATCATCCTGGCGCGATTCGCGCCATTCGTGCGAACGTTCGTCCCGCCGGTCGCCGGGGTGTCGTACATGCGCTACCCGGTGTTCCTGGGCTTCGACATCGTCGGCGGCATCCTGTGGGGCGGCGGGGTGACGCTGGCGGGCTACTTCCTGGGCAACGTGCCGTTCGTGCACCACAACCTGCAGAAGATCCTGCTGGTGATCCTGGTCGTCTCCCTGACGCCGGCGCTCATCGCGGCCTGGCGAAGCTACCGGGCCCGCCGGCGCGAGCCGGCCACCGGGGAGCCCGACTCAGGACACTCGACTCCTGCGGTACGCAACGAAAGCTTCTAGCAGTTCCGGTCGGTCGATCGAACTCTGCTGCACGGCCTCGCCCGGCGCGGCGCCCAGCAGGATCCGCTTGATTGGGATTTCCAACCGTTTGCCGGTCAATGTCCGCGGTATGCCGGGGACGGCGAGGATGTCGTCGGGCACGTGGCGCGGGGAGGCGTGCTGACGAATGGCGGCCACGATCCGCGAACGCAGCCCGTCGTCGAGTTCGGCGCCGTCGGCCAGGGTCACAAACAGCGGCATCCAGTAGCCGCCGTCGTCCTGCTCGACCCCGACCACCAGGCAGTCACCCACCTCGGGCATGCCCTCCACCGCCGTGTAGATCTCCGCGCTGCCCATCCGTACGCCCAGCCGATTCAGGGTGGCGTCCGAACGACCGTGCACCACAACGGATCCCCGATCGGTGATGGTGATCCAGTCGCCGTGGCACCACACCCCGGGATACTTTTCGAAGTAGGCGGCCCGGTACCGGCTGCCGTCTTCGTCGTTCCAGAAGAACACCGGCATCGAGGGCATCGGCTGGGTGATCACCAGCTCGCCCTCTTCCCCGATGACCGGATGGTTTGGCCCCACCCAGGATTCGATGGCCGCGCCCAGGCAGACGCACGACAGCTCGCCGGCCACCACCGGCAGGATGGCGCAGCCGCCGATGAAGGCGGTGCAGACGTCGGTGCCGCCGCTCATGGAGATCACCGGCACCGACCGGCCGAGTCCCTCTTGAACCCAACGGAATCCGGACGCGGGCAGCGGCGAACCGGTGGAACCCACGGCGCGCAACCCGTCCAGCGGGTACGTCGCCCCCGGCTTGAGCTCCTTCTTCGCGCAGGCCAGCAGGTAGCCCGCCCCGGCGCCGAGCATGTTGACACCCGCCTCGGCGGCGACCCGCCAAAGGCCGTCGGTGCCCAAATGCGTTGGGCTGCCGTCGTAGAGCACGATGGTGGTGTCGGCCAGCAGCCCGGACAGCTGCAGGTTCCACATCATCCAGCTCGTCGACGAGTACCACAGGAAGCGCTCGCCGGCGTGCAGCTCCAGTTGCAGGCGCAGGTACTTCAGGTGCTCGAGCACGACGCCGCCGTGACCGTGCACGATGCCCTTCGGCTTGCCGGTGGTGCCGGACGAGAACATCACCCAGAGCGGATGCGCGAACGGCACCGGGGTGATGTCCAGCTCGGCATTCGATTCCACCGCCGTCGCCCACGCGACGCTGTCGGCGTCGGTCGCCAGCCCGAGCCGCGGCACCACCACGGTGGCCCGCAGGCTGGGCATCGCCGCCCGGATGGTGTCGAGCTCCGCGCGCCGGTCGATGCGCTTGCCGTCGTACACCGACCCGTCGGTGGCCACCAGCACCGCCGGCTCCACCTGGCCCAGCCGCGCTATCACGCCGTCGACGGCCACGTCCTGGTTGCATACCGCCCAGCTCGCGCCGACGCTGGCGGCGGCCAGGGCGGCGACGGCGGCTTCGGCGACGTTGGGCAGGTACCCGACGACGGCGTCCCCGGGCCGCACCCCGAGGCCGCGCAGGTAGGCCGCGAACGCGCCGGTCTCCCGCCGCAGCCGCGCCCACGACCACTCACAGGCGCCGTCCTCGCCGACGACGATCATGGCGGGCCGCTCGTCGGTGGCGTGCCGGAAGATCTCGGTGGCGTAGTTCAGGGTGGCGCCGGGGAACCACTCGGCACCGGGCATGGCACGGTTGCCGAGCACCGCGCGGGGTGGGCTGTCCGCCTGGATGCCGAAGTAGTGCCAGACGGCGTCCCAGAACCACTCGATGTCCTCGACGGATTTGCGCTGCAGCGCGTGGTAGTCGCCGTAGTGGCCGCGTCCCGTCTCGGCGAGCCACGCCATGAAGTGGGTGAGGTTTGCCTGCGCCAGCGTGGCCTCGTCGGGAATCCAGCTGCCGGGCTCGGTCACGTCGCACTCCCTGCGGTCACGGCGGTGACGTTACAGGCGGCCTCCATCAGCATCCAGCCCGACAGCTGCACCGACAGGTCCCGCTCGGCCACCGCGGAACTGTTCACCGCGCCGTCGACGAACTGCGCTTCCCCGGCGCTCTGGGTGGGCAGTTCCGCGTCGCGGTCCCAGAACGGGCCGAACAGCGGCAGCCCGTCCACCGTTTGGCGGTAGTCCCACGCCGATTTCGCGCTGGTGAGCACGATCCGCCGGGCGGTGTCGCGGGCCGCGGCGTCGTCGGCCGAATCACCCGGCAGGGTGGTGGCGACCAGCGCGAGGTAGCGCGCGGTGACCCCGGAGAACAGGCCGCCGTCCCCGCCGCCGGCGCCGGCCAGCACGCCCGTCGGCGCCATGTGTTCGGCGACCGCCGCGACCAGCCGGTGCACCCTTGGCGCGTGCCGATCGTCGTGGGTGCGTGCCGCGAGCTCCGTTTCCAGGCCGAGCACCACGCCCTGGCAATAGGTGTACTGGGCGCGGACCAGGGAGCCGGCCTTGATGCCGTCGAACACCAGGTGCGTGTCCGGGTCGATCAGGGTCTCGTCGATCCAGTCGGCCATCTGCTGGGCGCGCCGCATCCGGTCGGAGTAGCGGGCCAGGAAGATCCCCGCCGGGCCGTTGGCCGGCGCGTTGAAGAACTGGTCCTGCTTGCGCCACGGGATGCCGCCGCCGTCCTCGGGCACCCACGCGTCGAGGAATTGCTCGGCCAGCTTGGGCAGGGCGCGGTGGCGTTCGACACCGGCGATGCGCGCGGCGCGTTCCAGCGCGAGAGCCAGCCAGGCCATGTCGTCGTAGTAGTTGTTGGTCCAGCGAAAGTTGTTGCGCAGCCGGTGCGAGCGGACCTGCCGGTTGATCCTGGCGTGCCGGTCGGGTTGCGGGTCGCGCAGCTGCGCGTCGACCAGGCAATCCAGCAGGTGCGCCTGCCACCAGTAGTGCCAGGTGCCGAACATTCGGTCGCGCCGAGTCGCCGGCCACGCCACCACGCCCAGCTGGGTCCCTGGCAGCCCCCACAGCCGTTTCAGGTGTCGTTGCGCGACAGCGGCTTCGGAGCTGGCCGCGCGGTTGGCCCATAGCTGATCCATACCGCCGATCCTGCCTCATACTGAAATATGCGCTATCGGCAAACCATTTCGGGGACCACGCACACCTTCTCCGGCCTGGTCGACGTGATGGCGAAGGCGACGCCGTTGCGCTCCGGCGACCAGCTCGCGGGTTGCGCGGCCGGCTCCGACGCCGAACGGGCGGCGGCCGCGTGGGTGCTGGCCGACGTACCGCTGGCGACGTTCCTCACCGAGGTGGTCGTGCCGTACGAGACCGACGAAGTCACCCGGCTCATCATCGACGGCCATGACTCCGGGGCCTTCGGCCCGATCGCGGACTTGACGGTGGGCGGATTCCGCGACTGGCTGCTGGACGCGGCGTCCCGCGACGACGGCGCGGCGCGGATCGCCGCGATCTCCCCGGGGTTGACGCCGGAAATGGTTGCCGCGGTATCGAAGATCATGCGCAACCAGGACCTGATCCTGGTTGCCGCCGCGGCGACGGCCACCGCGGCCTTCCGGACCACGATCGGATTGCCCGGCACGCTGGCGACCCGGTTGCAGCCCAACCATCCCACCGACGACCCCCGCGGGATCGCGGCGGCCGTGCTCGACGGGCTGCTGATGGGCTGCGGTGACGCGGTGATCGGCATCAACCCGGTGACCGACTCGCCGCACGCCGCCTCTGAGCTGTTGCACCTGCTCGACGACATTCGCCAGCGGTTCGCGATCCCCGTCCAATCCTGCGTGCTGTGCCACGTCACGACCACGATGGAGCTGATCGACCGGGGCGCGCCCGTCGACCTGGTCTTCCAGTCGATCGCGGGCACCGAGGGCGCCAACTCCTCGTTCGGGACCTCCATCGGCATGCTGATGGAGGCCAACGAGGCCGCCCGGTCGCTGCGCCGCGGCACCGTCGGCGACAACGTCATGTATCTGGAGACGGGGCAAGGTGCGGCCCTGTCGGCCGGTGCCCACCTCGGCGTGGGTCACCGGCCGGTCGATCAGCAGACGCTGGAGGCGCGGGCCTATGCGGTGGCCCGGGCGCTGCGGCCGCTGTTGATCGACACCGTGGTCGGATTCATCGGGCCCGAATACCTCTACGACGGCAAGCAGATCATCCGCGCCGGGCTCGAAGACAACTTCTGCGGGAAGATGCTGGGCCTGCCGATGGGCGTCGACGTCTGCTACACCAACCACGCCGAGGCCGACCAGGACGACATGGACACGCTGCTGACCCTGCTCGGCGCGGCGGGCACCGCGTTCGTCATCACGGTTCCCGGCGCCGACGACGTCATGCTCGGCTATCAGAGCCTGTCGTTTCACGACGCGCTGTACGTGCGAAAAGCGTTGAGGCTGCGGCCCGCACCCGAATTCGAAGCGTGGCTGGCCGGTCTGGGCATGGTCGACGCCGACGGCCGCATCCTGCCCGTCGACCTCGCGACGTCGCCGCTGCGAGCGCTGGCGGCCGGCTGATGGACGACATCTGGGCGCGCCTGCGCGCCACCACTCAGGCGCGCATCGGGCTCGGGCGTGCGGGCAACTCGCTGCCGACGCGGCGCGTCCTGGAATTTCGGGCCGCACACGCCGCGGCGCGCGACGCCGTCCACGAACCGCTCGACGTCGACGGCCTCGTCCGGCGGCTGCGCGGCTTGAACGTCGAAGGCCTCGACGAGCCGCTGCGGGTGCGCAGCCGGGCGGCCTCGCGCGCCGAGTACCTGCGCAGGCCCGACCTGGGCCGCAGCCCGGCCGACCTGTCGAGGCTGCGAAAGACCAACGCGGACATCGGTTTTGTCCTCGCCGACGGGCTCTCGCCGCGCGCCCTGACCGATCATGCGGCGGGCATGGTCGAGGCGCTAATCCGCGAATTCGACGGCCGCTACCGGATTGCGCCGCCGGTCATCGCGACCCAGGCGCGCGTCGCGCTCGGCGACCACATCGGTGAAGCCCTCGGCGTCGCAACGGTTCTCGTGCTCATCGGCGAGCGCCCGGGTCTCTCAGTCGCCGACAGCCTGGGCATCTACCTGACGCATCGGCCGAAGCCGGGGCTCACCGACGCCGACCGCAACTGCATCTCCAACATCCATCCGCCCGACGGCCTCGACTATCCGACGGCCGCGGCGGTCGCGGCGGCCCTGGTGGCCGGGGCCCGGCAACTCGGCCGCTCGGGGGTGGCCCTGAAGGACACGACGCGAGCGGCAATCGGCCAGTCGGCGGCTAAAACGGCCCTCTAACGCCGCCGGCCGAGGATCCAACCCAGCACCAGCCCGGCGAGCACGGCCAGCACCAGCGGCGCGTACTTCTTCAGCTGGTCGCCGCCGGCGAGTTCGAGCAGGTCGATCGGTTCGGGCTCCGCGTCGGGGGCCTCGTGTCGCGGCTCGGGGACGGCTCCGACCTGCGGGGGGCCCTCCGGCGTGGCCGGCGCCGCCACACTCTGCGCGGCCAATTCGGCTTCGAGCGATTCCACGAACTGGCCCAGCAGCTTCTCCGACACCTGCTGCAGCATGCCGCTGCCGAACTGGGCCAGCTTGCCCGCGATCTTGAGATCGGTGTCGACGGTGACGCCGGTGCGCTCGCCGTCCTCGTGGAGCTGGGCGGTGACCGTGGCGGCCGCGTTGCCGGTCCCCCGCGTCTCCTTGCCCTTGGCGTCGATCACCGCGCGGTACTGGCCCCGGTCGTGCTCGACGAAACGCACCTTGCCGCTGAACTCGCTGGTGACCGGCCCGACCTTCACCTTGACCTTGCCCAGGTAGTCGTCGCCCTCGTGACCGGTCAGCGCCGCCCCGGGCATCAGCGGGATCACCTGCTCCAGGTCGCTCAGCACGTCCCAGGCCCGCTCGATGGGTGCGCTGACGGTGAACTGGTTGGCGATCTTCATGCCGGGGATCCTCTCGGGTGCGACGACGGCGTCGAGCCCCAGCCTACGGGCGGCACTACGGAAGTAGAGTCGGGTCCCCCGCGTCGTGGTGGATACGCCCGGCGATCTGGGCCAGCGGGCGGCCCCCGCCGCCCCAGCGCTTGGCGATGATGTCGGCGGCGATCGAGACCGCGGTCTCCTCCGGGGTGCGCGCGCCGAGGTCCAGCCCGATGGGGCTGGACAGCCGGCCCAGCTCGGCGTCGGTCAGGCCGGCGGCCTTGAGCCGGTTCAGGCGGTCGTCGTGGGTGCGCCGCGAACCCATCGCCCCGACGTAGCCGACCTGGGGCAGGCGCAGTGCCACCTCGAGCAGCGGCACGTCGAACTTCGGGTCGTGGGTGAGCACGCAGATCACCGTGTGGCGGTCGACGGCGCCCGCCTCGGCCTGCGCGGCGAGATATCGGTGCGGCCAGTCGACGACGACCTCGTCGGCCGTCGGGAAGCGCGCCCGGGTGGCGAACACCGGGCGGGCATCGCACACGGTGACCCGGTAGCCGAGGAACGAGCCCTGGCGCGCCAGCGCCGCCGCGAAGTCGATCGCGCCGAACACCAGCATCCGCGGCGGCGGCGCATAGCTGGACACGAAGACCTCCATGCCGTCGCCGAGCCGCTGCCCGTCGGGCCCGTACTCGAGGATCTCGCTGCGGCCCAGTGCGAGCAGGCCGCGCGCATCGTCGGCGACCGCGGCGTCGGCACGCGCCGAACCCAGCGACCCCGCCGTGCCGTCGGGCCGGATGACGAGACGCCGGCCGACCCGGGCCGGGTCCGGATGTGCGATGACGGTCGCGGTCGCCACCGCGCGGCGCCCGGCGATGTCGTCGGCCACCGCACCGAGCTCGGGAAACGACGCGCGTGAAACCGGCTCGACGAAGACGTCGATGACGCCGCCGCACGTCAGGCCGACCGCGAAGGCGTCGTCGTCGCTGACGCCGTAGCGTTCCAGCCGCGGGGCACCGGTTTTCGTCGCCTCGGTGGCGAGGTCGTACACCGCGCCCTCCACGCAGCCACCCGACACCGACCCGGTGACCGAGCCGTCCGGCGCCACCACCATCGCGGCCCCCGGCGGCCGGGGCGCGGACCGGAAAGTGCGCACCACCGTCCCCAGCCCCGCGGTGTCGCCGGCGTGCCAGATCGACATCAGCTCGGCAAGCACGTCACGCACTCGTCCAACGTAGGCTGACGGCTGCAGCCCGGCTGGACTTCGGCCCACTCGACGAGTGTGAATCGTTGGCTTTGAGTGTGCGTGCAGGGCGGCGACACGCCGAGAATTCCCGCCCTGAGCGCACACTCGAACGGGGGACGGCTACCAGGCCTGGGACAGGTCCGCGTGCTGTCGAATCCAGGCATGCATCGCGATCCCCGCGGCCACGCCGGCGTTGATGCTGCGGGTCGAGCCGAACTGGGCGATAGACACCGTCGTGGCCGCGCCCGCCCGGATGTCGTCGGTGATGCCCGGCCCCTCCTGACCGAACACCAGCAGGCACTCGCGCGGCAGCGCGGCCTCCTCGAGCCGGGCCGCCCCCGGAACGTTGTCCACCGCGACCACCGTCAACCCGGCCCGCACCGCGAAGTCCAGCAGGTCGGCGGTGGTGTCGTGGTGGCACAGCCGCTGATAGCGGTCGGTCACCATGGCGCCGCGGCGATTCCACCGCCGCCGACCCACGATGTGCACGGTGTGCACGGCGAAGGAGTTGGCGGTGCGCACCACCGAGCCGATGTTGGCGTCGTACCCGAAGTTCTCGATCGCCACGTGCAGCGGGTGCCGCCGCCGATCGATGTCGGCGATGATCGCCTCCCGCGTCCAGTACCGGTACGCGTCGACGACGTTGCGAGTGTCGCCCTCGCGCAACAGGACTGGGTCATACCGCGGGTCGTCGGGCAGCTCGCCCGCCCACGGCCCGACCCCCCCGGCAGATTCGCCCCACTCGGTCGGCCCGGGATCGGTCATCGCGGCGTCCACACACCCGCGTGGGTGCCGTCGACGGCCACCGTCGCGTAGAGCAATGCCTCGGTGATCTCGCCCTGGGTGCACAGCGACGCGCTGACGTGCACCGCGTCCAGCGAGGCGTCGGGCAGGATCAACACCGACGAGCCGTACGCCGCGCAGGCCGGGTTCAGTCCGGCGCCGGGCAGGGTCGGCGACGCGAGCAGCATCAGCGGCCCGCCGCGCTTGGCCGAGTCGTCGCGGTACCGGGCCGCCAGCCCGTCGGCCTCCAGGCCCAGCAGCATGTAGCCGTTCCCGTTGAACGCCGCGGGGTCGCCGAGCTGCGCCTTGGTCACCGGGGCGCCGTCGGCGCGCCAGGCCGACAGGCTGGTGGTCTTGACCGCCAGGCCGGTGTCATTGGCGTTGGTGGGCATCAGCCCCACCGGGAAGGCGGCCGGGTAAGCCGCCGAGGTGTTCGGGATCCGGTCGCGCGGCGAGTAGCCGTACACACCGCGGACCTGACTCCGATCCTTCAGCGGCCCAAGGCAAACCGTGCCGGTCAGCCGGTCGCCGGGCGCCGACAGCGGCGAGTGGACATCGGGCGCCTTGCCGGTCGGGCGGTCGCAACTGCCCAGACCGTTGGACTCCATCGGGTGCGACAGCGCGCCGTAGAGGCCGAACCGGATGTCCTCGGCCTTGGCGCGCGGCGCGTGCGGGTCCGCCGCGGAGGCGTCGACGTCGATGAGCACGTAGTCGCCGTCCCAGCGCAGGTTCGACACCGCCATGTTCCAGCCCAGCAGCGAAAGCGACTCCCCGAACCGCGCGCCCTGGGCGCCGTAGGGCCGGACCGGTTGGCTGGGCCCCGAGCAACCCGTCAGCGGGGCCAGCGCGCAGGCCGCTATCGCGAGGAGGTGCGCCCAGCGACGCAACCTAGCCCAGCCCCAGATCGGCAAGGCCCAGCACGCTGCGATACGGCAGGCCCTCGGCCTCGATGGCCTCGGCGGCGCCGGTGGACCGGTCCACGACCGTGGCCACGCCGACCACCTTCCCGCCCGCCTCTTGGACGGCGCGCACCGCGGTCAGCGCCGACCCGCCCGTGGTGCTGGTGTCCTCGACGACCAGCACCCGCTTACCGGCGACCTCCGACCCCTCGATAAGGCGTTGCAGCCCATGGGTTTTCGCGGACTTGCGCACCACGAACGCGTCGATCGGGCGGCCCGGCGCGTGCATGACGGCCGTGGCGACCGGGTCGGCGCCCAGCGTCAGCCCGCCGACCACGTCGTAGTCCCAGTCGCTGGTGAGGTCGCGCATCAGCGTGCCGATCAGGGCCGAGGCCCGGTGGTGCAGGGTGGCGCGGCGCAGGTCGACGTAGTAGTCGGCCTCCTTGCCCGACGACAGCGTGACCCGGCCGTGCACCACCGACAGCCGGCGCACCAGCTCGGCCAGCTCCTTACGCAATGACGAATCAGGTTCGGCCACGGCCACCCCCGATTCGCTTGGTCACGGCCCGCATCAGCGTCCGCGGGATCATCCGCTCGGCGGCGATGATCGCCTTGTATTGCAGGCCCGGAATGCTGATCACCTTGCCGCGCGCAATGTCGGCGAGGCTCTGGTTCACCACGTCGTCGACCTCGAGCCACATGAACGACGGCGACTTGGCCATGTCGATCCCGGCGCGGGCGTGAAACTCGGTGCGCACGTAGCCCGGACACACGGCGTGCACCCCCACCCCGGTCCCCTGCAGGCCCACGGACAGGCCCTCGCTGAAGGAGATCACCCACGCCTTGGAGGCCGAGTAGGTCGACCCGCGTCCCGGCACCAGGCCGGCGACGCTGGCGATGTTGATGACGGTGCCGGCGCCCGCGTCGAGCATGGCCGGCAGGGCCGCGCGGGTGAGGTGCATGACCGCGGTGACGTTGACGTCGAGCTGCGATTGCAGCAGCGCGGGATCGGTGGCCCAGAAATCGCCCGAGGTGCCGAAGCCCGCGTTGTTCACCAGGACGCGGACGCCCTGGGCGAGGCGTGCGCAAACCTTGTCGCGACCGGCGGTGTCGGCCAGGTCGGCGGGCAGCACCTCGACGTTGCCGGCCCGGCCCTCCAGCTCACGGGCCAGTTCGCGCAGCCGGTCGACGTCGCGGGCGACCAGGACCAGGTCGTAGCCGTCGCTCGCATAGCGTCGCGCGAAGCCGGCGCCGATCCCGGACGTGGGCCCGGTGATCAGGGCGACAGGACGAGGCATGAGCGACATCCTAATGACGGCGGCAGCGCCGCCCACCCGGCGCCCAGCGCGCCGTCAGTGCTGATAGTTGGTGGCCTGGTGGCCGTTGCGCCCGGTCGGCGGCGGGCGGCGAACGGCGTCCGAGCCGCGCTGCTCCCGGCGGATCGGCTCGGCCGGCCTGCGCCCGGGCGCGTCACCCAGCAGCCCCGTGACGTCCTGCTGCGCGCGCCGGGGCGGCAGCTCCGCGCGGCCGGCGGGGGCCAGCGGGCGGCTCGGCGCCGCGTTGCGCAGCCCCGCGGGCGCGCCACCCTCCTGCGGGGTTTCCTCCGGCAGCGGCGGCAGCACCCGCAGCAGGTCGTTGAACTGCCGCACGGTGCGCAGGCCCTCGTCCCACTGGGTGCGGGTGCTGGTGATGGGCATGGCGACCAGCGTCCAGTTCTGCTCGTTCCACATGATCTCGGCGCAGTCCGGTGCGGTGTGCGCGAAGGTGACCATGCGGCGGTCGCAGGCGCGCCGGGCGGCGTCCAGGTTGGTGGAGTACACCATCCGCGGGCCGATCGCACCCAGCAGCCAAATGTCGCTCTCCCGTGGCTCTTTCAGCCCCTTGAGCCGCAGGTCCACCACGACGTTGGTGCCCACCTTGCGGTGCAGCGCAATCACGGTGGCGACTTCCTCGAGGTCGAAGATGTAGACGGCCTCGCCGCGGATCTGGCCCAGCACCACGTTCTCGGCGGCGATGTCGCCGACCGTCGAGATCACACCGCGCTTCCAGCGCTTGAGGATGTCGGCCGATTCCCGCTCGTAGTCGAAGCCGTGCGACCGCGCCCACGACCTGCGGCGCCGGCTGCGACCGCGACGTCGATCGAGGTCGACGTACAGCAACACCCCCGCGCCGACGAAGCACAGCGCGGACAGCGTGAACCAAAGGGGGACCATCCCACACAGGGTATCCGCATTTCCGCCGGAATAAAGAAGTCCGGCTGGTCACAACCCAATTACATGGCGATCGCGAGCCCGGCGTAGCCGCGCTCGCGATCGCCGCCGACTCAGCCCAGGATCAGCGAGTCGCCGTCCGGGCTGACGTTCACCGGAACGGTGTCGCCGTCGTGCACGTCGCCGGCCAGCAGCTGCTTGGCCAGCTGGTCGCCGATGGCCTGCTGCACCAGCCGGCGCAGCGGCCGCGCGCCGTAGACCGGGTCGAACCCGCGCTGCGCGAGCCACTGCTTGGCCGGCAGCGAGACCTCCAGCGTGAGGCGGCGCTGCGCCAGCCGCTTCTGCAGCTGGGCCAGCTGGATGTCGACGATCGACACCAGCTCGCCGGGCTCGAGGCCGTGGAAGATGATCACGTCGTCGAGCCGGTTGATGAACTCGGGCTTGAACGCCGAGCGCACCGCGGCCATCACCTGCTCCTCGCTGCCGCCCGACCCGAGGTTGGACGTCAGGATCAGGATGGTGTTGCGGAAGTCGACCGTGCGGCCCTGCCCGTCGGTGAGCCGGCCCTCGTCGAGGACCTGCAGCAGCACGTCGAACACGTCCGGGTGCGCCTTCTCGATCTCGTCGAAGAGGATCACCGTGTACGGCCGGCGGCGCACCGCCTCGGTCAGCTGGCCGCCCTGGTCGTAGCCGATGTAGCCCGGGGGCGCACCGACCAGCCGGGCGACGGAGTGCTTCTCGCCGTACTCGCTCATGTCGATGCGCACCATCGCGCGCTCGTCGTCGAACAGGAACTCCGCCAGCGCCTTGGCCAGCTCGGTCTTACCGACACCGGTCGGCCCGAGGAACATGAACGACCCGGTCGGCCGGTTGGGGTCGGCGACGCCGGCCCGGCTGCGCCGCACCGCGTCGGACACCGCCGTCACCGCCCGCTTCTGGCCGATGACGCGCTTGCCCAGCTCGTCCTCCATCCGCAGCAGCTTGGCGGTCTCGCCCTCGAGCATCCGCCCAGCGGGAATGCCGGTCCACGCGGACACCACCTCGGCGATGTCGTCGGGTCCGACCTCCTCCTTGAGCATCACGTTCTCGCGCGCCTCGGCGTGCGGCAGCGCCGCGTCGAGCTTCTTCTCGACCTCGGGGATGCGCCCGTAGCGCAGCTCGGCGGCCTTGGCCAGGTCACCGTCGCGCTCGGCGCGCTCGGACTCCCCGCGCAGCGCCTCGAGCTGCTCCTTGAGCTCGCGGACGACGTCGATCGCGCTCTTCTCGTTCTGCCAGCGGGTGGTCAGCTCGGCCAGCTTCTCCTTCTGGTCGGCCAGCTCGGAGCGCAGCTTTTCCAGCCGCTCCTTGGACGCCTCGTCCTCCTCCTTGGCCAGCGCCATCTCCTCGATCTCGAGGCGGCGCACCAGCCGCTCGACCTCGTCGATCTCGACGGGCCGCGAGTCGATCTCCATCTTCAGGCGCGAAGCGGCTTCGTCGACCAGGTCGATGGCCTTGTCCGGCAGGAAGCGGGCGGTGATGTAGCGGTCGGACAGCGTGGCCGCGGCCACCAGGGCCGAGTCGGTGATGCGCACACCGTGGTGCACCTCGTAGCGGTCCTTCAGCCCGCGCAGGATGCCGACGGTGTCCTCCACCGACGGCTCTCCCACCAGCACCTGCTGGAAGCGCCGCTCCAAGGCGGCGTCCTTCTCGATGTACTTGCGGTACTCGTCGAGCGTGGTCGCACCGACGAGCCGCAGCTCGCCGCGGGCCAGCATCGGCTTGATCATGTTGCCGGCGTCCATCGCGCCCTCGCCGGTCGCGCCGGCCCCGACGATCGTGTGCAGCTCGTCGATGAACGTGATGATCTGCCCGGCGGAGTTCTTGATGTCGTCGAGGACGGCCTTGAGCCGCTCCTCGAACTCGCCGCGGTACTTGGCGCCGGCCACCATCGAGCCGAGGTCCAGGCTGATGACGGTCTTGTCGCGCAGGCTCTCCGGCACGTCGCCGGCCACGATCCGCTGGGCCAGGCCCTCAACGATCGCGGTCTTGCCGACGCCGGGCTCGCCGATCAGCACCGGGTTGTTCTTGGTGCGGCGGCTCAAAACCTGCACGACGCGGCGGATCTCGTTGTCCCGCCCGATGACCGGGTCGAGCTTGCCTTCGCGCGCGCGGGCGGTCAGGTCGGTCGAGTACTTCTCCAGCGCCTGGTAGGTGGCCTCCGGCTCGGGGCTGGTGACGCGGGCGCTGCCGCGGACCTTGACGAAGCCGTCGCGCAACGCCTGCGGCGATGCGCCGTGGCCGGTCAGCAGCTTGGCGACGTCGGAATCACCGGTGGCCAGGCCGACCATCAGGTGTTCGGTCGAGACGTACTCGTCGTCCATCTCGGTGGCCAGTTGCTGGGCGGTGGTGATGGCGGCCAGCGATTCGCGCGACAGCTGCGGCTGCGAGCTGGCGCCGCTGGCCTGCGGCAACCGTTCCACCAGGTGCTCGGCCTCGGTGCGAATGGTCGCGGGCGGGACGCCGACAGCCTCCAGCAGCGGTCCCGCGATCCCGTCGGCCTGTGTGAGCAGGGCCATCAGCAGGTGCGCGGGGCGGATCTCCGGGTTACCGGCGGCCGAGGCCGCCTGGAGCGCCGAGGTCAGCGCCGCTTGCGTCTTGGTTGTCGGGTTGAAAGAGTCCACGACGCCTCCGTTCGCATAAGTAGGGAAAATGCTTGTCGCGTTGTTCAACGCCGTCAAGGTTGAGTGTGTTCCGCTCAACTCTAACGAGTTTTGGGCAATATGGTGCACGGGGTACCCACCTGGCGATGACGCAGACCGAACCACACCGGAAGCAGGCCGACGCGCGCCGCGTGCGCGGCACCTTCAGGCTGGCCATCGTTGTCAGCGGGCTGGCGCTGGCGGGGCTCGCCGTAGCCGGGTTCCGCACCGACCTCGGCGGGGCCGGCCCGTCGGCGACCGTCCCGGACTCGGGCACGCTGCAGGTCAACGGGGCGGGCACCTCGAAGACCATCCGCTGCCAGGGTGGCTACCTGTCGGTCAGCGGCCAGACCAACACCGTCACCGTCACCGGGCACTGCACGAGCGTGAGCGTCTCCGGCCACGGCAACCGCGTCGCGGTCGACAGCGCGGACGCAGTGAGCACCTCCGGGACCGGCAACGCGGTCATATTCCACTGGGGCTCACCGAACGTCGTCAACGCCGGGACGACCAACACCGTCAAGCAGGGCTGAGCCGGGTCACGGGCGATAGCCGGCCGGCAGGCCGAGCTCGTCCGCGTCCGCGGTGAGGTAGCGCTGCACGCTGGGTGCGATCAGCCCGACCACCTCCTCGGTGCTGAGGTCGGCGAGCGGACCCACCTTCATCACGTAGCGGAACAACGCGGTGCCGACCAGGTTCGTGCCCGCGAGGTTGGCCCGCAGAATCGTGTCGGGCCCCTCGCCCAGGACGCCGGAGATGGCGGTCATCACGTAACCGCGCATGAAATCGCGAAAGGCCTCGTACGCGTCGGGGTTCAGCATCGCCGAGTGCAGCATGGCGACCATGGTCGGGCCGGTCTCCGGCTCCTCCCAGATCTGCAGGTAGGCCCGCACCAACCGGACGCCGACGTCGCCGGGCGGGCCGTCGGTCATCGCGGCGACCAGCACCTCGCCGTCCACGACCAGCCGCATCGACTCACGGAACAGCTCGGCCTTGGAACCGAACAGATACAGCACCATCGCGGCGTCCACGTGGGCGTCGTCGGCGATCTGACGCAGCGTCGTCTTCTCGAAGCCCTGGGCGGCGAACCGCCGCTTGGCCGCGCGGAGCACCACGTCCTTCGACACGGGCCCGCCCTGGCGGCGGCCCCTGCGCTTACGGGCGCCGGCCGGGGAAGTGGCTGGTGACGGCATACGACGACGGTATCATTTCATTGTCTGTTGAAAATATCGAACGGCACGGATACGCTGCGGACGTCATATTTCATCTATCGATGAAAAAGGTGCCGCGCATGATCACGCAGTCGCTCCCCCAGCACGGCCGGCCCGTTCACCGCCGCCCGCCACAACCCTTGTTCCGCGCCACCGGCATCGTCGCGGCGATGACGGTCGCGGTGGCCATCATCTGCGTCGCTTTCGCGCTGCCGGCGGCGCGCTCCAAGCCGCACCACATACCGATTGGTCTGGTGGGCCCCGGTTTCGTGACCGGGCTGATCAGCAGCCAGCTGGACACCGCCGCCCCGGGCGGCTTCGCCGTGACCACCTACCCGGACGAGGCCGCGCTGCGGTCGGCGATCCGCAACCGCGACGGCTACGGCGGCCTGGTGGTGACCCCCCACGGCCCCACCCTGCTGCTCGCGTCCGGAGCGAGCCCGGCCGTGGCCCAACTGCTGACCCAGATCGGCGACCGCGTCGCGCAACGCACCGGCGCGACGTTGCGCACCGAAGACCTGGCCCCGCTGCCCGCCGACGATCCGCGCGGCGCCGGCCTGGCCGCCTCCGCGCTGCCGATCACCCTGGCCGGAATCCTGCCCGCCATCGTGCTGCTGCTGGCCTTCCCCCGCCGGCCGTGGCTGAATTGCGCCGTCGCAACGGCATTTTCGGCCAGCGCCGCGGTGACGATCGCCGTGCTGCTGCGTTATGTCCTCGGGTCGGTCGACCATAATTTCTGGGGCGTGGCCGCCGGACTCACCCTGGGCACGCTGGCGATGGCGCTGCCGACGCTGGCGCTGGGCTCGCTGTTCGGCCGGGTGGGCCTGAGTGGCGCGGTGGCGGTGGCGATGCTGCTGGGCAACCCGCTGTCCGGCCTGATGAGCGCTCCGGAGATGCTGCCGTCGGGGTGGGGCACGCTGGGTCAACTGTTGCCGCAGGGGGCAAACGCCACACTGTTGCGTTCGACGGCGTACTTCTCCGGCGCCGGGGCGACGACCGCCAGCCTGGTCTTGTGCTGCTGGGTGGCCGTCGCGGCCGTGCTGATCGGGATTGCCGGCGCGCGGCGAGCCTAGAATCGGGCCCCGTGGGGCTCGAGGACACCGAAGCATTGCGGGTGCTGCGCGACGCCTTCGCGCAGGAGGAGTCGGGCCCCGGCAACGAACTGGTCCGCCGGTTCTACACCCACTGGTTCGGCCTCGACGTGTCGGTGCGCGACCTGTTCCCGCCCGAAATGGGCGGGCAGCGGGCCGCTTTCGCCCACGCGCTGCACTGGGTGTACGGCGAACTCGTCGCCCAGCGCGCCCAGGAACCGGTCGCCTTTCTGGCTCAGCTCGGCCGGGACCACCGCAAATACGGTGTGCTGCCGCAGCATTACGACACGTTGCGCCGCGCGTTGCTGTCGACGTTGCGGACCTACCTGGGCTACGCCTGGACCGACGCCGTCAACGAGGCGGCCGACCAGTCGCTCAACCTGATCATCGGGGTGATGCGCGGCGCCGCGGACGCCGAGGAGGGGCCCGCCTGGTGGGACGCCACGGTCATCGAGCACATGCGGGTCTCCCGCGACCTTGCGGTCGTCCGGCTGCAGCTCGACCGCCCGATGGACTATCACGCCGGCCAGTACGTCAACGTGCACGTCCCGCAGTGCCCCCGCCGCTGGCGGTACCTGTCGCCCGCCATCCCGGCGGACCCGGGCGGCGGCATCGAGTTCCACGTCCGGGTGGTGCCCGGCGGCCTGGTCAGCACCGCCATCGTCAACGAGACTCGGCCCGGCGACCGGTGGCGGATGTCCAGCCCGCACGGCGGCCTGCGGGTCGACCGGGACGGCGGCGACGTGCTGATGGTCGCCGGCAGCACCGGCCTGGCGCCGCTGCGGGCGCTGATCATGGACCTGTGCCGGTTCGCGGTGAACCCGCGGGTGCACCTGTTCTTCGGCGCCCGCTACCGCTGCGAGCTCTACGACCTGCCGACGCTGTGGCAGGTGGCCTCGCACAATCCGTGGCTGTCGGTCTCGCCGGTCTCGGAGTACAGCGCCGACCCGGCGTGGGCCGTCGACTATCCCGACTGCACCCCGCCGCGCGGCCTGCACGTGCGGCAGACCGGTCGGCTCCCCGACGTGGTCACCAAGTACGGCGGGTGGGGCGATCGGCAGATCCTGATCTGCGGCGGACCGGCGATGGTGCGGGCCACCAAGGCCGCCCTGATCGCCAAAGGCGCTCCGCCGGAACATATTCAGCACGACCCACTGTGGAGGTAAGCATGCGCGTCGTCACCCTGCGCGACCCGGCGTCGCCGGTGGCCGCGGAGTTCGTGCCCGAGGCGGGCATGATCGGCACCTCGCTGAGCGATGCCGGCGTGGAGCTGCTCGGGCAACGGCGCGGGCTGGACGCCTACGTGGCCGACGGCAAGACGATGGGGATCCCGATCCTGTATCCCTGGGCAAACCGGCTGGGGGCCAACAACTATACCGCACAAGGCGTGACGGCGACGCTGACGCCCGGCGAACACCGTGTCCGTGCCGATCCCAACGGGCTGCCGATCCACGGCGTGCTGGCCGCCTACCCGGGCTGGCGGGTGACCGCCGAGTCGGCCGATGAATTGGTGGCCGAGTTGGACTTCGGCGCCGACCCGGAATTGCTGGCCAGCTTCCCGTATCCGCATGTGCTGACGATGGCGGTGCGGCTGGCCGAGCGGACGCTGACGGTGCGCACCACGGTGACCGCCACCGGATCTCGCGCCGTCCCGCTGTGCTTCGGCTTTCACCCCTACCTGCAGCTGCCCGACGTGCCGAGGGCCGAGTGGGTGATCGAGACGCCCCCGCTGCGGCACCTGCGGCTCGACGACGTCGGGCTGCCCACCGGCGAATCCGAGCCCCAGGGGGCGCTCGCGGAGCCTTTGGGAGACAAGGCATTCGACGACGCCTACGACGAGGTGCCCGACGGCGCGGTGTTCGCGGTCTCGGGCGGCGGGCGCCGCATCGAGGTGCACTTCGACCGCGGCTACCCCGCTACCCAGATCTTCGCGCCCACCGGCGACGATCCCGCGAAACGAATCGTCTGCTTCGAGCCGATGACCGCGCCGACCGACGCGCTGCGCCGCGGCGGCTACCGCTGCGCGCGGCCGGGCGAGCCGGCCGTAACTCAATTCTCTATTCACACATAGGGATTCGTCATGTCCGACCCGGCCCACCCGCAGATCGGGCGAATGATCGAGCAGTTCCAGGCGGTCATAGCGCTTCTCGACGAACAGGTCCGGCGGATGCAGCGGGTGGCGATCGTGGTCAGCGACCAGACCGGCACGGTCGAGGTGACCATGAACGGCCATCTGCGCCTGACCGGCCTGGTCATCGATCCCGGGATACTGGCCCTGGGCGCCCAGGAGGTGACCAGGCGAATCAACGAAGCAATAGGCGAGGCAACCGAATTCGCAGACGAGTGGGCGGACGAGGACATTGTCGACCTGGAGAGCCGAGTCGCCGACGCGCTGGCGAAGCTCAGGGACCTGCCGCCGCCGACGTAGCGCTCACGCGACCCAGACGCGGCGCTCCGCCCGGTGAGCGGACGGCGACTCCAGCGCCAACCGGCCGTCCGCGTCCAGTGTGTAGGGGAAGATCATTCCGATCGCCACGCCCTCGCGGTGCTCGGCGGTGAGCTCGATGCCGTCCCGGTGCTGTTCGGTCAGCGTCACGTTCACCGCCACCACTGCGGCGCGCAGCGAGTCCTTCACCTCGATGAGCGCGCGCCACTGGGCGGCGAGCTGCTCGGCCACCTGTAGATCCCGGCCGCGCGGGTAGTTCGGCTGGATGGCCTGGCGCTGACCGTGAACGGAAACGGCCAGCGCGAACGGCAGGAACTCGCCCGCCTCAGCGATGCGCTCGGCCGCGAAGTTGACCGCGGCGTCGACCAGGCCGTCAAGGTCCGCCTGCGCCTGTTCCGTCACTGTGTCGCGCCAACCCATGCGCCGAGAGTAGCCTGCTCACCATGGGGGCCAACGAGTTGCGCGTCTACTGTGCCGAGCCGACCCGCGCATCCAAGGACACCACCGGCGCGGCTGACGAGATCGAAGGGCTGCGGCGCAAATTGGGGACGCAGATGGGCGACCTTCGCCGCACCTGGACGGGGCAGGCGGCCACGGCATACCTCAACGTCTGGTCGGAGATCGACGAAGAATGCGAAGCCATGCTCGCCGACCTGCGCTGGATCGGGGAATCGCTGTCGGCGGCCGCCAATGCCTACGCGCACATGGAAACCAACGGGGCCAACACCTTTCGAGCCCTCAAACCCCCGGGGGTGTGATCATGGCCCGACGCACCGTCAACGAGGCCGAGCTGGTGGACGCGGCCGACGCGATGCGCCAGTTCTGCCTGACGATGAAGGAGCGCCTGTCCGAGGTGGCCAAGGATTTGCAGGGCCTACAGGGCACGTGGGAGGGCGTGGGGTTCGACGTCTTTCTCGAGCGGGTGCAGCACTGGCAGCGCTGGGCGGACGAGGCGAGTGAGTTGGTGTTCGACATGCACCTCAACGCGCACATCGCCCACCGCAACTACACCCACAACGCCGAGGTCAACACCGCGATGTGGGGCGGATAGCGGCCGGCGTATTGGTCGGGCTGTTCGGCGGCCCATATTCCGGCGGAATCTCGCCGACCCGAAGGCTTTTCGGGAACGGATCGGGCAACGCCGCGAGCTGGCCACGGTCCGTGGGCTCGTCGGTGGCGGCGAAATGCGCCCCCTCGTCGTAGAACGTGGTGCCCTCGGAAGGCAGATATTCGCGGACGATCGGCAGGTAGTCGGTGCCGAACCAGATCCACCAGATCGGGTGGGACGGTAGACCGAGTATCCCCTCTGCCCCGCGCAACAGGCCGCTGACGTCCTTGTTGACGTCGGTCGGCCCGGAGAGCTTGTGGTTGCGCAGCACCTCGCCGGTGGCCAGCACGCTGCCGCGCCGGCGGGCGAACTCGACGAAGAACCGGCGCACGGAGTTTCGCCAGCGCGGGTCGTCCAGCGGCTCGGCCACAATCCACAGAGTGTCGACGCAGACACCGCCCCACTGTTTCGGGAAGAGCCCGCCCTCGAGGCAGGGGAACGTCGCCTTGAACCGCGCCACATCGGAATAGACGTCCACGAACCGGGCGTCACCGTCGCGGTCTAGTCGGTAACGCAGCGGGTCCGATTCGCCGAAACGGCGCGGAAGGGCCTCGGGGAGGAGCTTTCTCGCGAGTTCGAGCCAGAGCGTCGGGGCGTTGGGCGCCGACACCGGCGAGTACCAATCAAGCTTGAGGACTCGGATCAACTCGCTGTTGGGTCGGCTGACCTTGCGAGCCCCTCGGGCACCGAGGATGTCCTCGGTCTGTTCGTCGACCGCCACTCCCCCCGCGGCGACGGCCAACGCCTTGGCGAACCGCCGCGCCGGCCGGACCTCGGCCGGGTCGCTGCCCTCCACGCTGATCTGCCAGCTGATGGCCGGCTCGAGAAGGTAGGGCACGACGTCGTCGGGCACGTCTTCGGGCTCGATTTCGTGGGGCCCGAACACGGTGAATGCGTAGGTGTCGTGCTTGCCGCGCACCACGGTGACCTCGCCGTCCCCGCTGTCCCCGATCGACAGCCCGGGGACGGATTCGACGATCGTCTCCAATTCCTCGTCGTCGACGTTGCCGGCCGCGTAGACCGTCAGGTCATACGACATGAGGTGGCCCCTTTCCGGGTGTAAACGCGAAATCCCAGGCTGCCATAGAATCGGTTCACCGGTGTGAGAGCGGGGCGGGGAGTGACGGACGTCGATCCGGAATTGTTCTACGACGCGGCCGCTGCCTACAAGGAGAACAGCGACCACGCCGCCGCCGCGTTGCGCAAGCTTGCCGGGGTGCATGCGGCCAACGCCGCCGGCACCCACGGGGTGGGCCCGCAGTGGGCGACGGCCTTCGACGCCGCGGCCGACGAGGCCGGCCAGGTGGCCTTCCGGCTGGTCAACGTCTTCGACAACCTTGGCACCCTGCTGCGCCAGGACGGCATCAATCACGACGAGACCGAAGAGGCGTCCACCCTCAACCAGCGCGACGCCTTCGGCGCGCCGATCACCCCGCCGGGACAGTCCGCCGGCACCTACATCGACGCGGCGGTCGACGTCGGCTCCGTCGCCGGGGGCGGCGACCCCGAACCGCCGCACTGGGATTTGGTGCGCGGCCAGATCACCGACGGCTGGCCCGACGGGCACCCCGACCGGGTGCAGTCGGTCGGGTCCGCGTGGGAAACCTTTGGGCACGACTTGGTGCACGTCGACGATGAGCCAGGTCCGGAGGAGCAGCGGCTGATCGTCGACGTCCAGGCGGCCGAGATCGCCTTCGTGGTCGACCGGCTCAACGAGGCGCGCGGTGTCAGCACCGACATTGCCGGTGCGTGCGGGGATCTGTCGCGCGCGGCCAAGGACTACGGGGAGAAGCTCAAGTCGGTCAAGGACGACATGGCCTTCGTCGTGCGCCATCTCGACCTGATCGTCAAGATCCTCGACGGTTATCCGCCGCAACTGCACCTCATCACCGAGGCCATCAAGCGGACGTTCATCGCGACGGCGGTCACCCAGATCAACGGGCTCAACGCGGCGCTGAGGACCACGGCCACCGCCTCGATGACGGACCTGACGTCGGCCGCCACCGCCATGAACACCGCTTTGCCCGCGGTGAAGACGCTGCTCACTCTGGTGCCGCGACGGGTGGATCCGACTCCGGCGCAACGGGTCAACGACAACCGCCTCAAGGGGCGCCGCGCCGAACAGCTTGCCGGGATCGACCAAGACGCCAAGGTACCGATCCAGGTGACCGACCCGAAGACGGGTGCGCTCCGGACACGAATTCCGGATGAAATCGACCCGGTGAACCGGGTAGTGCGTGAGGTGAAGAATGTGCAGAAGCTGGACGCGACGCGGCAGATCCGGGACATGGCACAGTGGGCGCGGGACAACGGCTATACGTTGGTCATCGTGGTGGACAAGGGCCGCACCAATGTTGGCAGTGTGGAGGAGACTTTGCGAGGGGAATATCCGGGGCTGAGCATAGAGATCGACCGAAGCATAAACCTGTCATGAGCAAGTACGGCGACGACCCCGACACCTGGCCGGAATATTGGCGCGCGATGAAACAAGAGCTGGATGCGGCCGGCATACCGGAAGACACCGTCGTCGAATTGCTTAATTCGCCCAATGACTATCCGCAGGCGGTGCCCATCATGGTGGACTGGCTGCAACATCTGGACGAACGCATTCCGCCCGGTGACGAACGGCGTGGCTGGCGGGTCAGTCTGATCCGCAACCTAATCACCAAGCACGCCAAAGGCAATCGCGCCGCCATTGATGTTCTGTTTCACCAGTTCGCGATCGAACCGGCACTGTGCAACGAAGAGCTCGAAGCCGCCGGGTTCGCGCTGGCCAAAATCTGCGAGCGCTCCGACTTCCCGCGTATCGCCGCCCTGATTCGCTCCGAGCGGGACTTTCCCACCAAATCGGTGTTGGTGGAATGGCTAGGCCAAATCAAGACCGAGGAAGCCAAAAAGCTTGCGGTGAGCCAACTTCCCAACCCGGCAACCCGCATCCCGGCCATGAAGGCGCTGGTGCGCCAGCGCGCCACCGGTGTGCGCGACGCCGTCGCCGAATACCTCGACAACGAGCACGAGATCTTCCGCAAGGAAGCCCGCAAGACCCTCGACAAACTGCCCGAGGACTGAAGCCTAACGCCCCCTGCGCGGTTGCCACACCACCACGGCGGTGCTCTTGGGCACCACCGCCAGGTCGCGGCGCTGACCGGCGCGCACCTGCGCCAGTTCCTCGGTCAACTCCTTCACCCGCGCCTGCAGCGCCTCGACGTGATTGGTCAGTTCGATGATGCGCTTGATGCCGGCCAGGTTGACCCCCTCGTCCTGGGACAGCCGCTGCACTTCACGCAAGAGGTTGACGTCATGCTCCGAATAACGCCGTCCCCCACCGGAAGTGCGTTGCGGGCTGACCAGGCCGAGGCGATCGTAGGTACGCAGAGTCTGGGCGTGCATGCCGGCCAGCTCGGCGGCGACCGAGATCAGGAACGTCCGAGATTCGTCTCGTGAATTCTTGGCCATCAGCGATTACCTGCCCATCCCGCGCGTGGGTCAAACCCGCTGGCACGCTCGGCGGCCGCGTACGCCTCCAGCGCCTCAGCCGCGGCGCCCTCCAAGTTCGGCGGCACGGCGACCTTCACGGTGACGAGCAGATCCCCGTTGCCGCCGCTGCGCTTGGGGACACCGCGCCCGCGCACCCGCAGGATGCGGCCGTCGGAGGTCCCCTTCGGCACCCGGACGCCCACCTTGCCGTCCAGCGTGGGCACCGAAATGGTTGAGCCCAAAGCCAATTCGGTGAAGCTGACCGGAACGGTCACAGTGAGGTCGTCGCCGTCGCGGCCAAACACCTTGTCCGGCCGCACATGTACGGTCACGTACAGGTCGCCCGACGGCGCCCCGCGCAGCCCGGCCTCGCCCTGTCCCGGCAGCCTGATGCGCTGCCCGTCCTCGACGCCGGGCGGGATCCGCACGTTGATGGTGCGGGTGCGGGTGGTGACCCCGGTGCCCTTGCACTCGTCACAGGGGTGCTCGATGATCGAGCCGCTGCCCCGGCAATCGGTGCAGGGCTCGGAGAAGCCGAACGCGCCCTGGTTGCGGTTGATCACGCCGGAACCGTTGCAGGTCGGGCACACCTTAGGGCTGGTGCCCGGACGTGCGCCGCTGCCATGGCAGTTCGTGCACGGCGCCGGGCTGGTCAGCCGCAGCGGCATTGCCACGCCCTTGGCGGCCTCGACGAAATCCAGCTGCGTCTCGGTCTCCAGGTCGTTGCCGCGGCGCGGCCGGCTGGGACGGGCGCCGGCGCCGCGCCCGAACAAGCCGCCGAACAGGTCACCGATGTTGGCGCCACCGCTTCGGCCGGCGGCGTCGAACAGGTCGTTCAGGTTGAACTCGGCGCCGTCACCGCCAGCACCGAAGCCGCCGAAACCACCGGTGTCGAACCGGCGGCCGCCGAAGCCGCCGCCCGCGAACAGGCGGCGGGTCTCGTCGTACTCCTTGCGCTTCGCCGGATCCGACAACACGTTGTGCGCCTCAGACACCGCCTTGAAGCGTTCGCCGGCGGCCGGATTGTCGGGGTTGGCGTCCGGATGCAGGTCGCGCGCCAGCTTCCGGTACGCGCGTTTGATCTCTTCGGGACTGGCGTCAGAGGAGACGCCCAGCTCCTTGTAGAAGTCCTTTTCGACCCATTCTCGCTGGGCCATGTCGCGTCACCCCCTCCACCTTTGGAGTTCTGTTGTTGTGCTGATTGTGTGGTCTATTCACCGGATGCGCCGGGGTTATCGTCCGATTCGGCCGGCGGGGCCGCCGCGGCGCCCTCGTCCGGCACCGTGTCGACAACGCCGACCAGGGCGTGCCGCAGCACCTGCTCGCCGAGCTTGTAGCCCTGCCGCATGACCGTGCCGATCACCGGCTTGGAGCCGTCGCCGCCGTCGCCCTCGTGCTGCACGGCTTCGTGCAACACCGGGTCGAAGTCCTCGCCTTCCTCGCCGAACGCCACCAGACCGAGTCCGGTCAGAGCGCCGTCCAGCTTGTCGGCCACCGACTTCAGCGGGCCCGACTCCAGGTCACCGTGCTTGCGCGCCCGCTCGAGATCGTCGAGCACGCCCAGCAATTGGCTGACGACGGCGGCCTTGGCACGGTCCGCCGCGGCCTGCTGGTCGCGCAGCGCGCGCTTGCGGTAGTTGGCGAAGTCGGCCTGAACCCGTTGCAGGTCGCCCAGCAATTCGGCGGCCTTGCCGGCCTCCTCGGGGCTTTCGCCCGAGAACTCACCACCGGACGTGTCCCCTCCCGGCTCTGGGCCGGGAGGGGCGTGGCGCACCTCACCCGTTTCGGGGTCGATCCGCCGCTTGTCGGTGACCGTCACCGGTTCCTGATTGCCGTCCGTCACTTGGACTCCCGGTCATCGTCGACCACCTCCGCGTCCACGACGTCGTCAGCCGAGCCCGACGCTCCGCCGGCTGCACCGGCCTCCGCGCCGCCCGCGGCCTGGGTGGCCTCGTAGATCGCCTGTCCGAGCGCCTGGGACTCCTGGCCCAGCTTCTCCATCGCCGCCTTGATCGCGCCGATGTCGGTGCCGCCCAGGGCCGTCTTCGCCTCGGCGATGGCGGCGTCGACCTTGGACAGCGTCTCCTCGGGAACCTTCGACCCGCCCTCGGCCTCGCGCTGATCCTTGACGAACTTCTCCGTCTGGTAGACCAGCGACTCGGCCTGGTTGCGGACGTCGGCCTCCTCGCGACGCTGGCGGTCCTCCTCGGCGTGCGCCTCGGCGTCCTTGATCATCCGGTCGATCTCCTCCTTGGACAGGCCGGAGCCCTCCTGGATTTTGATCGTGTTCTCCTTGCCGGTGCCCTTGTCCTTGGCCGTGACGTGCACGATGCCGTTGGCGTCGATGTCGAAGGTGACCTCGATCTGCGGGACGCCGCGCGGAGCCGGCGGGATGCCGGTCAGCTCGAAGGAGCCGAGCAGCTTGTTGTGCGAAGCGATTTCGCGCTCACCCTGATAGACCTGGATCTGCACCGACGGCTGGTTGTCGTCGGCCGTAGTGAAGGTCTCCGACCGCTTGGTGGGGATCGTGGTGTTGCGCTCGATGAGCTTGGTCATCACGCCACCCTTGGTCTCGATGCCCAGGCTCAGCGGCGTAACGTCAAGCAGCAGAACATCTTTCACCTCACCCTTCAAAACACCGGCCTGAAGAGCCGCTCCCACCGCGACAACTTCGTCGGGGTTGACGCCCTTGTTGGGCTCCTTGCCGCCGGTCATCTCCTTGACCAGGTCGGACACCGCGGGCATGCGGGTGGAACCACCCACCAGGACCACGTGGTCGATCTCGGACACCGAGATGCCGGCGTCCTTGATCACCGACTGGAAGGGCTGTCGGGTGCGGTCCAGCAGATCCTGGGTGATGCGCTGGAATTCGGCGCGGGTCAGCTGCTCGTCGAGGAACAGCGGGTTCTTGTCCGCGTCGACGGTGATGTATGGCAGGTTGATCGAGGTGCTCTGCGAACTCGAGAGCTCGATCTTGGCCTTCTCGGCCGCCTCACGCAGCCGCTGCATCGCCATCTTGTCCTTGGTCAGGTCGATGCCGCTGGTGCCCTTGAACTTGTCGACGAGCCAGTTGACGATCCGGTCGTCCCAGTCGTCCCCGCCGAGGTGGTTGTCACCACTGGTGGCGCGGACCTCGACCACGCCCTCACCGATCTCGAGCAACGAGACGTCGAACGTGCCGCCGCCGAGGTCGAAGACCAGGATGGTCTGTTCCTTCTCGCCCTTGTCCAAGCCGTAGGCCAGCGCGGCCGCGGTGGGCTCGTTGACGATGCGCAGCACGTTCAGACCGGCGATCTGGCCGGCCTCCTTGGTCGCCTGGCGCTGGGCGTCGTTGAAGTACGCCGGCACGGTGATGACGGCGTCGGTGATGTCCTCACCGAGGTACGCCTCCGCGTCGCGCTTCAGCTTCATCAGCACACGCGCGCTGATCTCCTGCGCGGTGTATTTCTTGTCATCGATCTCGATGGACCAGTCGGTGCCCATGTGCCGCTTGACCGAACGGATGGTGCGGTCGACGTTCGTCACCGCCTGGTTCTTGGCGGGCTGGCCGACGAGCACTTCGCCGTTGCGCGCGAACGCGACGATGGACGGCGTCGTCCGAGAGCCCTCGGAGTTGGCGACGACGACGGGGTCACCGCCCTCGAGAACTGCGACGACGGAGTTGGTGGTCCCGAGGTCGATACCGACCGCACGAGCCATAGTGATTCCTCCTGATTGAGTAGAGCCTTCTTGGTGCCACTATGCTGAGTGAACCCCGCTCAAGACTGCTCTCGGCGGTACCGGGGTGTCAACCCAGCATTGAGTCTGGTTCGCTCAACTTGTTGATCATGCTAACGGCGCACGCCGCCGTCTTGTTCCCGGGGCCCCGCGCGGCGAGCCCGCCAGCCCGCCGATGGGTTAACCTGAGCTTCCCTGGAGCCACCCCGGCAGGAGCTTGATGGCACAGCTCGACAGCGCCGCCGCGCGGCTCACCCGCGAAGACGCGGGCTATCACAAGGGGCTCACCAACCGTCAGGTACAGATGATCGGCCTGGGCGGGGCCATCGGAACGGGCCTCTTCCTGGGCGCCGGCGGAAGGCTCGCGTCGGCGGGGCCGGGGCTGTTCCTGGTGTACGGAATCTGCGGCATCTTCGTGTTCCTCATCCTGCGCGCGCTCGGCGAGCTCGTGCTCTACCGCCCGTCGTCGGGATCCTTCGTCTCCTATGCCCGCGAATTCTTCGGCGAGAAGGCCGCATTCGCCGCGGGCTGGCTGTACTTCGTCAACTGGGCGATGACCGGGATCGTGGACACCACCGCGATCGCGCACTACTGCCACTACTGGACGACGTTCCAGGCCGTCCCGCAGTGGACGCTGGCGTTGATCGCGTTGGTCATGGTGCTGGCGATGAACCTGATCTCGGTCAAGCTGTTCGGCGAGCTCGAATTCTGGGCCTCACTGATCAAGGTGCTCGCGCTGGTGACGTTCCTGGTCATCGGCACCGTCTTCCTGATCGGCCGATTCAAGGTCGACGGTCACGACCCCGGCGTGGCGCTCTGGGACAGCCATGGCGGACTCCTGCCGGCCGGCCTGCTGCCCCTGGTGCTCGTCACCTCAGGGGTGGTGTTCGCCTACGCCGCCGTCGAACTCGTCGGCATCGCCGCCGGCGAGACCGCGAATCCGCACAAGATCATGCCGCGCGCGATCAACTCCGTGGTGTTTCGCATCGCCGTCTTCTATATCGGGTCGACGGTCCTGCTGGCGCTGCTGCTGCCCCACACCGCCTACCGGGACCACGTGAGCCCGTTCGTCACGTTCTTCTCCAAGGTGGGCTTCGGCGGGGCGGGCAGCGTGATGAACCTCGTCGTGCTCACCGCGGCGCTGTCCAGCCTGAACGCCGGGCTGTACTCCACCGGCCGCATCCTGCGGTCGATGGCGATGAACGGCAGCGGCCCTAAGTTCACCGCACCGATGACCAAGAACGGCGTGCCGTACGGCGGGATCCTGCTCACCGCCGTCGTCGGCCTCCTGGGCATCGTGCTCAACGCCGTCAAACCGAGCCAGGCGTTCGAAATCGTGCTCCACATCGCCGCGGTGGGCGTCGTGGTGGCCTGGGGCACGATCGTGGCCAGTCAGCTGCGGTTCTACCGGCTGTCCCGCGCCGGGACGGTGCAACGGCCGCAGTTCCGGATGCCGCTGGCGCCCTACAGCGGCTACCTCACGCTGGCCTTCCTGGCCGGCGTACTGGTCCTGATGTTGTTGGACAAGGTCCAGGGCCCGTGGTTGCTCGGCGCGATGGCCGTCGGCATCCCGGGGCTGATCGGCGGCTGGTATCTGGTCCGCCATCGGGTGCGGGCCGCCGCCCAAGACGCCGCGCTGCCGGCCGCCGACCCAACCGCGGCGGCCTAGGGCTCGTCGATGTCCTGACCGCCGGCGAGGTCCGCGCAGTCGACGACCTCGACGTCGTCCCGGGTGCGCAGGTACGCCCCGGCGCCGCGGTCGCCGGAGATGCGGGCGAGGACGTCGGGCCAGTGCCGGCGCGCGATCACCACCGGATGGCCCGGGCGGCCACCGAACACCGCGCGCGCCAGGCCGGCGGGGGACGCGATGGCGCGGCCGAGCACCCGCGCCACCACGGCGGGACCGACGTCGGGGGTGTCGACGACGTGCAGCACGGCGTACTCCGCGCCCATGCGGCCGGCCTGCTCGAGGCCGGTGCGCACCGAGGCGCTCAAGCCGTCCTGCCACCGCGCCGCGGTGACCGCGACCGCCCCGGCCGGGGCGGGGACCTGCGCGGCGCCCAGCACGACGACGACGCCGGCGCAGCCCCCGGCGCGCAGGGCGTCGACCGCGATGTCCAGCCAGCCCTCGACCAACACCTTCGGCTTGCCGTAGCGCCGCCCGGCGCCCGCCGCCAGCAGGACTCCGACGCTGTGTGGTGGACGGGTCGACTCCGGTAACCCCACTCTCCTATGATGACATTGCACTTCTCCCAAAGCGATAACTTCGCTATGCACCGGCATCGGATGGAGAGTCATGAGTCAGGACGTACAAGGGCACGCCGTCGCCCCGGCGCCCCGGTACGCCGGTACCCGCGTCCAGCGGGTGGAAGACGGCCGGCTGCTGACCGGCCGCGGCAGCTTCGTCGACGACATCTCGCGGCCGGGCATGCTGCACGCCTGCTTCGTGCGCAGCCCGTTCGCGCGGGCGCGCATCAACGGCATCGACGCCTCGGCCGCACTGGCGCTGCCCGGCGTGCGCGCGGTGTTCACCGCCGACGACCTCAACCCGGACGTGAAAGAGGCGTGGCACGCGGTCGCCGGCAAGGACATGCCGGACACCCCGCGACCGCCCCTGGCCGAGGGCGAGGCCAAGTTCGTCGGCGACCCCGTCGCGCTCATCGTCGCCGAGAGCCGCTATGTCGCCGAGGACGCGCTGGAGCTCGTCGACGTGGACTACGAGCCGCTGCCCGCGGTCAGCGACTTCACCCGGGCCCAGGACTCCGACGTGCTGGTGCACGAGGCCTACCCGAACAACGTCGCCGGCGGGATGGGCGGCGCCCCGCCGGACGAAGAGCTGTTCGCCAACGCGCCGTGCGTCGTCAAAGAGCACATCTATCAGCAGATCTACGCGCCCGTGCCGATCGAGACCCGCGGCCTGGTCGTCGAATGGACCGCCGCCACAGGCGAACTCACGATGTGGGCGTCCACCCAGACCCCACACGAACTGCGGGCGTTCTGCGCGCGCCTGTTAGGCATTGCGGCACAACGTGTTCGGGTCATCATGCGCGACACCGGCGGCGGCTTCGGCCAGAAGGTGGTCCCGATGCGCGAGGACATGTGCATCATGCTGGCCGCGCGCAAGGTGCCTGCGGCGCTGAAGTGGATCGAGGACCGGCGCGAGAACCTGATGTCGGCCGGGCAGGCCCGCCACGTCGACGGCACCGCCCGCATGGCCTTCGACGCCGCGGGCAACATCGCGGCCGCGGACATCGACTTCGTCCAGGACATCGGCGCCTACCCGACGCCGTATCCGGTACTGACCACGGCCGCCATCGGGATGTTCTTCCCGGGCCCCTACCGCGTGCCCAAGGCCAGCTTCAACTACAAGACGGTGTTCTCCCACACCAGCGGCCTGGCCGCCTACCGCGGACCGTGGCAGTACGAGACGCTGGCGCGCGAGATCCTGCTCGACATCGCCGCCCGCAGGATGAACGTCGACCCGGTGGAGCTGCGCCGCCGAAACCTGTTGCGACGCGACGAGATGCCGTACGTCAACCCCAACGGCATGCCGTACGACCACGTCGCCCCGATCGAGACCTTCGAGCAGGCGGTGAAAATCCTTGACCACGAAGGGTTTCGCAAAGAGCAGGCCGAGGCGCTGGCGCGAGGCCGCTACCTGGGCCTCGGCTTCTCGGCCTACATCGAGCCGACCGGCGCGGCGACCGGCCACCTGGCCACCGAAGGCGCCACCATCCGCATGGAGCCGACCGGCAAGATCAACGTGTACGTCAACGGCGGCTCGAGCGGGAACAGCATCGAGACCACCGTCGTCCAGTTGACCGCCGACGCGCTCGGCGCCGACATCGACGACGTGGCCACCATCCAGGGCGACACCGCCGTCACCCCCTATGGGGCCGGCACGCAGGGCAGCCGCAGCGCGCCGATGACCGCGGGGGCGGTCAGCGAGGCGGGGGCCATCCTGCGCGAGAAGATCGTGGCGCTGGCCGCGCACCACCTCAAGGCCGCGGAATCGGAAGTGGAGCTTGCGTTTTCGGTGGCCAGTGTGCGCGGTGCCCCGGACAAGTCGGTGTCGTTCGGCGAGCTGGCCTACGTGGCGTACTACTCGCCGCAGCAACTGCCGCCGGGAATGTCGGCCAACCTCGAGGCGACCGCCCGGTTCAACTCGACCAATCCCATCCACTGGTCCAACGCGACCCACGCCTGCACCTGCGAGGTGGACGTGGCGACCGGCAAGGTGACGCTGCTGCGCTACGTCGTCAGCGAGGACGTCGGGCCGATGATCAACCCGTCGGTCGTCGAGGGCCAGATCGCCGGGGGGACGGTGCAGGGCATCGGTGGCGCCCTGATGGAGGACATGGTCTACGACGACGACGGCAACCCGCTGGCAACGACTTTCGTCGACTACCTGCTGCCCACGGCCACCGAGGTGCCGCCCATCGAGTTCGGCCACGTCGAGATTCCCGGGCCCGGGCCCGGCGGCTACAAGGGCGCCGGCGAGGGCGGGGCCATCGGCTCGACCCCGGCGGTGATCAACGCCATCAACGACGCGCTGGCACCGCTGGGCGTGACCGTCACACGGCTGCCGGCCAGCCCGGCGTCCATCGCCGCGCTCCTCGAGGAGGCGCAGCGGTGAAACCGTCCGCGTTCGAATACCACCGCCCCGACACCATCGACGACGCCGTGGGCCTGCTGGCCGAGTTGGGCGACGACGCGAAGATACTGGCGGGCGGGCAGAGCCTGGTGCCGATGCTGGCGATGCGACTGGCCTACTTCGACCATCTGATCGACATCTCCCGGCTGCCCGAGCTGCAGGGCATCGAGCGCCGGGGCGCGGAACTGTGGATCGGCGCGGGCACCACCGAGGCCACCGTCGGCGCCGATGAGCAAGTGCGCCAAGCGGTTCCGCTGTTGACCCGGGTGACGCCGTTCGTCGGGCATTTCCAGATCCGCAACCGGGGCACCCTCGGCGGGTCGATCGCCCACGCCGACGCCGCCGGCGAATACCCGGCGGTCGCCCTGACCCTGGACGCGGTGATGGAGGTCGCCTCGCCGCGCGGGCGCCGCGAGATCGCGGCCGCCGACTTCTTCGCCGGGGTATGGGAGACCACCATGGAATCCGACGAGGTGCTGACCGGGGTGCGGTTCCCCGTGTGGGACGGCAGGTCCGGCTTCGCCGTCGAGGAATTCTCGCGCCGCCACGGCGATTTCGCGATCGCCGGCGCCCTGGTCGCCGTCCAGCTCGACGATCGCGACCGGTTGACGCGCTGCGCGATCGGGCTGCTGGGCATGGGGTCCACCGTCCGGCGCGCGACGGCGGCCGAGGCCGCCGCTGTGGGCAGGCCGGTCGGCGAGCTGGTCCCCGAGGAGATCGGCGAGGCCGCGATGAGCGGGCTCGACGACATTCCCAACGACCTGCAAGGGTCGGCGTCCTACCGGTTGAAGGTCGGTGCCACCATGGCCACCCGCGCGTGGACACAAGCGATAGCCGAAGCCCTGGGGGCAAGCGATGCGTGAACACCCAATCGAACTGTCCGTCAACGGAACTCCGATCACGGCCGCGGTGGAACCGCGGATGACGCTGGCGGACTTCCTACGGGAAAAGTGCGGGCTCACCGGCACCCACCTGGGCTGCGAGCACGGAGCGTGCGGGGCGTGCACGGTGCTGCTGGACGGCGAGGCCGTGCGCTCTTGCCTGATGTTCGCGGTGCAGGCCGACGGGTCCGAGGTGACCACGGTCGAAGGCATCGCCGCACCGGACGGCACCCTGTCGCCCGTGCAGTCGGCGCTGCGGGAGTGCCACGGGCTGCAATGCGGCTTCTGCACCCCGGGTTTCGTGATGTCGCTGACCGCGCTGCTGCGCGACAACCCCGACCCAAGTGACCATGAGATCCGGGAAGGCCTGTCGGGCAACTTCTGCCGGTGCACCGGCTACCAGGGCATCGTCGCGGCCGCCCGCCGCGCCGCCGAGACGCAATCGGTCACACAGCGGTAAAGCTTCACCATCGGGGCCGCATCGATACGTGCGCGGTTACCCGGGGTTTCGTCACTTCGCGCGTAATCTGATTTCCCGATATTGCTGATAATCGGGAGTGGCGCGTGCGGTTTTCGCGAAGGGCTCGGTGGAGCCTGGCCGGTGGATCCTTGCTGATCGCGCCGGTGCTGGTCAGTCCCGTGCTGATCGACGCCTGTTCGTCCACCATCGCGGGCCGGCCCGTCGCCGCGCCGGGCGCGGGGCCGGTCGAGCCCACGTTCCCCACCCCCAGGCCCAGCACGTCGTCGCCGGCGCCCACCGCCAGCCCGGCCCCCGGCCTGCCGACGACGCCGGCCAACCCGACCACGCCGGCCGGCGCCATCCCGCTGCCGCCCGACCAGAACGGTTACGTGTTCATCGAAACCAAGTCGGGCACCACGCGCTGCCAGATCAACAAGACCACCGTCGGCTGCGAGGCGCCGTTCACCAACTCCCCCATGCAGGACGGCGAGCACGCCAACGGCGTCAGTGTGGACTCCGGCGGCAAGGTCCAGTGGGTGCTCGGCAACCTGGGCGCCATCCCGACCGTCCAGATCGACTACAAGACCTACAACGCCGCCGGCTGGACGATCAACGCCACCGCCGACGGCACCCGTTTCACCAACGACCGCACCGGACACGGCATGTTCGTCAGCGTCGACAGGGTCAACACGTTCTAAAGGCAGGTCGCAGGGTTATTTGCGAGCTGGGACCATAGTCGGACCGCAGCAGCGACTTGATAGCTGCTCCAGGTACGGTCGTGCTACCCGCCGCGCCGACCTAGTAGCAATTTGGCGTTGATGGGGCCGACACGCGATCGCTTTAGCAGCTGGTCTGTCAGACCTTCACCTTGTTGAGCATCGCATTCGCGAGCGGTGCAGCGGTGGGCGACGCCCATGCCGGATTGACCGGTTGCTGCCAGTTGAAATTGGGCACCGACGGCTCTTCGCATGTTCGGGCTTCCACAACGACGTTCGCACGTACGCCTAGCGCCTGCTGGCAGGCATGCAGCCCGTTCAATCCGCCCCAAGATGCCATGGAGATGGTGATCAGGTCGCCTTCGTGGGTCACATCCCCCAAGTGGAATCCGCGCCCGTTTTCATAGCCGAGCGTCACGTCGACCTCGGTACCGCTGCACGTATTCCAGCGAGCCGTCGCAGACTTCAAAACCTGTTGCGCCTCCTCGGCAGAGGAAAAAACTACAGCGGTTTGTTCGAGGTAATAGGTTGCTGCGTTGCTACCGCCGCTTCCGTACTGGTCTCCAAATATTTGGACCTTGATCGCAGCTGGATCTGCGGTTGCGTAGACATCATGTTCGCCAGTGAAGGCCACACCGACACATGATTGGGGTTTGACCTGTCCGGAATGATCGCCCATCCCGTACGACGAGGACTTGATTGCCAACGCGCTGCCTCCGCCGCCCCCGGCCGGATTGTTGGTGACGGTGACTCCCAGCACCTTGGTCAGCTCGTCAGATGTCAGCAATACTTGATCGATCGCCTTTGGCGAGAACGGCTGTTGCGGTGGCGAAGTCGGTAACTCATTAACTGAGCCGACCCGCCCACTCTCGTCGAGTTGCATCACACCATTCACCAACGCCATTTTGAGCCAACGGTTTTCGGTGTCGGAGGTGCCATTGCGCCGCACATACTGCAGCTGAGCAACCACGCTCGTGGCGTCCCGGGGACTAACCGAAAGGACGGTCACCGATTGGATTGTCGCCCAGAAATCCAAAAATTGGCGCTCTCCGGTTTGGTTCTGGCAATGATCGTCAAGTTTGGCCCAGGCGTCCTTCGGCCGAGCTGGAAGGTCAGCGTAATAGCTGGTGACAAAATCTCGCATGCTGTCGAAAGTGACTGATGGCACTGCCGGTGACGCGGTGCTGGTGGTGCTGTTCGCCGCTCGGTCATGCTGCGATGGCCACAGTAGGAACGCGGCCGCGCTGATTGACACAACCAAGACGGCAATGAGTGTCACCAGGGATAAAGGCCGAAGCCGCGATTGTCCAGCCGTTGGGTCGCTTGTGGGCGTTGCCCTCGGTGCTGATGCGGTGGAAGCCGATGTCGTGTGCCCACCAGCGGAACTGAACTGTTCGCTTAAGGCTCGCGCGAAATCAGAGCAACGTTTATACCGATCCTCTGGCTGCTTACTCAGAGCCTTGGCGAAAACTGGATCAAGCCGAGCAAGCTCTGGTCGGCTGTGAGCCAACGGTGGTGGTGACACGTTGAGGTGGCGACTAATGACCACCGCAGGGTTGGAGTTCGGAAACAGCTGAGAGCCAGTCAGCAGATGGTAGGCAGTGGCTGCCAACGAGTACTGGTCGGCGCGACCGTCAATGTTTTCGCCCAATAGTTGCTCGGGAGCGCAGTAGGCCACCGTGCCCACAGTCATGTTGGTCTTGGTCAGCCCGCTGATGTCGTGGACATTGCGCGCTATTCCGAAGTCCGTCAAAAGGATGCGATGCTCGGCCTCGTCGTCGGGATGGGTCATCATGACGTTGGCCGGCTTGATATCTCGGTGAAGGAGGCCTTGTTTGTGGGCGTAGTCCAGCGCGCTGGCGACCGCCGTGACGACGCGGACAACGTCCTCAATCGGCATTCCAGCGGGGTAACGGCCGGCCAGGAGACGGCCCAGATCCAGGCCGTCAACGAAGTCCATCGACATCCACAGTTGGCCGTCGTCTTCGCCACGATCGTGCACGCTCACGATGTTCGGGTGCCAGAGGGTAGCCGCCAGTTCAGCTTCCCGGAGGAAGCGGGCGCGGTAGTCGGCATCGGCAGACACACCCGCCGAGAGCACCTTCAGTGCATCTTTACGCGGCAGTCGCGGGTGTTGCGCCAAGTAAACCTCGCCCATCCCCCCAGAGCCCAGCAGGCGGACGATCGTGTAACCGGCAAAGATCTGACCATGCTCTAACGGCATCTTGTCAACGCTCGTAATTGAGAGCGTCCAGCGGAAACCCGCGTGCTCATGTGTCCCCCAGGCAAGTGAACCGCAACCCCTGCAAGACAGTAACCTCGACCAATCCTTGGCGGGGCCCTTTCGTACCACTTCGAACAGTCACCGGCAAAGCATTGACACCAACTCAGCCGTCCCATACCAGGTGGCCGTCGGTGCGGCGGCGAGCACCGTCGGCGGGGCGGTGCGGGCTGAGGCGACCGTCCGGCATGAGATGCCGCACCGGCACCGCGCGACCGAGCTCTGCGACGTCCGCGATCAGCCGCCGGTGGCAGCGCCACCAGACGCTCTCGCTGCACATCACCGCCGTGGTGCGCCGGGCGGCGTCGGCCAGGAGTTCGTCCAGCGCCGCGTCGAACTCGGGTGTCCGGGTGTATGCGGCGTACGCCCGGAATGCGGCCACCGTCCACCAGCTGTCCGGCTCGGGTTCTCCGGCCGCGACGTGACGCCGCCCGCCCAGGCGCGGCTCCCACCGGTAGTCGATGCCGTGTTGGGGCAGCCAGCTTTCCAAAGACTCCCGACGCACGTCCGGATTCGTCCGACTGGCCGGATATCGCCGCACGTCCACCACCAGCGCCACCCCGGCGCCGGCGAGCAACTCCGCCAGCCGCTCACGGTCGGCCGTCCCGTGCCCCACGGTCAGCAACGCCGGCTCCACCACACCAGTTTGCCCGGCAGTCGACACCCAGCCCGGGCCGATAAAGGATGGGTGCGGTGATCCTCGCCGTCGATTTGGGTAAGACGTCGTGCCGGGCTTCGGCATGCGGCCGTAGGGCGCAGGGGCCGGGCGCGCCGGGGCTCGCGGCGCCCGGCGGCGTGCGGGCCGCGGAGGCGGCGATCCTGAATGTCGCACGCCAGCTCGGCGCGGTCGACGAGGTGATCGTCGGCGCCGCCGGGGCGGAGGCGGCCCCGGATGCGGCGCGCACATTGGGCGACGCGCTGCTGACCTCGCTGCGGGCGGATCGCGTCGCGGTGACCAGCGACGCCGTGACCGCGCACGCCGGCGCCCTGAACGGACAGCCGGGCGTCGTGCTGATCGCGGGCACCGGCGTCGTGGCGCTCGCGATCGATGCGGATGGTCGGTGGCGGCGCGCCGACGGCTGGGGCCCCTGGCTGGGCGACGAGGGCGGCGGCGCGTGGATCGGCGCCGCCGGGCTGCGCGCGGCGCTGCGCGCGCACGACGGCCGCGGCCCGTCCACCATGCTGCTCGACGCCGCCCGCGCCCGCTTCGGCGCACCGCAGACCTGGCCCGCGCAGCTCACTGATGCCGCCGCGCTCGCGTCCTTCGCACCCGACGTGCTCGCCGCGCAAGGCGACGCCGCCGCGCTGGCGATCGTCGGCGCGGCCGCCGAGGCGCTCGCCGCGACCGCTCGCGCGGCCGGGGATGGACCGGTCGCGATGGTCGGCGGCCTGGCCGGGTACCAGGCGCTGCGGGAGAAGCTCGACCTCGTCCCCGCCGCCGGCGACGCGCTCGATGGGGCGCTGCGGCTGGGGGCGATCCACGAGCCGCACGTGATCCGCGTGGGGGCGGCACCGAAAACCATTGGCGTGCAAGGACTTGACGCGCTCGCCACCGAAGCCGTGCGGCCCGGCCTGGATGACCTCGACGCGCGGCCCATCGGGGAGGTCGTCGCGCTGCTCGTCACCGCCGAGGGCGAGGCGCACGCCGCAGTGGCGGCGGCGGTCCCGCGGATCGCGGCGGCGGCCGAGGCGATCGCCGCGCGGCTCGAGCACGGTGGTCGCCTGATCTACGCCGGCGCCGGAACGCCCGGGCGGCTCGGTGTGCTGGACGCGGCCGAGTGTGCGCCAACGTTCGGCACCGACCTCGTGCGCGGTGTCATCGCCGGTGGGCCGGCGGCGCTGACCGAGGCGATCGAGGGCGCCGAAGACACCTTCGAGCCAACCGATCTCGCCGACCTGACCGCCGCCGACGCGCTCGTCGGGATCACGGCGTCGGGCCGCACGCCGTACGTGCTCGGGGCGCTCGAGCACGCGCGCGCGGTGGGCGCGCTGACGGTCGCGATGGTCAACAACCCGAACAGCGCGGCGTCTGCCGACGTGGTGATCGAATTGCTCACCGGCCCTGAGGTTCTCGCCGGGTCCACCCGGCTGACCGCGGGCACGGCGCAGAAGGTCGTGCTCAACGCGCTCTCGACGAGCGTCATGATCGCGCTCGGCAAGGCGTACGGACCGCGGATGGTCGATGTGCGCGCGACCAACGCGAAGCTGCGCCGGCGCGCGGTGCGCATCGTGCGCGACGCGGCTGGCGCCGACGAGGAGACCGCGGCCGCCGCGCTGGCCGCCGCGGGCGGTCATGCCAAGACCGCGATCGTCGCGTTGCTCGCGGGCATCGACGCAGCCGAGGCCGCTGTCCGGCTCGACCGGGCGCGGGGGCGCGTGCGGGCCGCGCTGGGCAGCGTCAACACGTTCTGAAGGCGCGCTCAGGAGGCTGGCAGGTGGTGTCAGTACCATCGGTGCCGTGGCACGCAACGGCCCACCCGACGACTTCCACGAACAGGCGACCCGCCATGCCGACTACGGCGTCGCTGAGCCGCCGACCACCGGCGAACCCCCCGCGAACCCGCCCGAGGGATTCGAGCAGCCCGAGGCGTTCGACAACCTGGAGGCCGAACCCACTCCGTGGTACCGCAAGCCCCCGCTGCTGATCGCCTGGCTGGTGTTCGTCGCGATCCTGATCGCCCTGATCGTCTACGGCATCACCGAGCTGCTGCAGGGTGGGCAAGGCACCAGCCCGTCCCCGAGCACCAGCAGCACGAGCACGACGACCACCACCACCACGACCGCTCCGACGACCACCACCACCACGACGCCGACCACCAGCAGCGCCGTCGAGGCGCCGGCCCAGCAGCCGACGCAGCAGCCCACGCGTCAGCCGAGTCAGCAGGAGCCGACGCACAAGCATCACCTGCCGCAGGTGCCCTCGGTGATCACGATTCCGGGGGTGCCCACGGCGATCACGGTCCCGCCCGGCCTGCGCTGACCGTCTCGGCCGCTATGGTGAGGACCACCGGGCGATCGGAAGTGGGGTGCGGGGCATGAGCGAGTCGCTCGGGCTGTCGATTGGGGCGGCCAACCTGGTGGCTGCCCGCGCGGGCAGGCCGCCGGTGGTCCGCAGCGCCGTATTGACGCTCTTCGAACGCCGGCCAACCGAAGTCGGCTTGCCGGAAGAGAACCCGAATCTGACCGAAAACGGGATGGTGCTGCGCGGATTCGTCGAGCGCGTCGGCGACCGGTCCCCACTGGTGGCGGCCGATGGAACGAAGTACCTCGGGGAGGTGCTGACGGTCGAAGCGATCGAAGCCATGGCGCGCACCGTCGGCTACGGCTCCCCGATCACCATTGCCGTGCCCGCGTACTGGTCCGACGCCCAGTTCACCGCGTTGCGTGAGGAATTCTTCGCCCAGCCGGACCTTGCCCGCGGCGGTGTGGCGCCGGTGCTCGTGTCCGACGCCACCGCCGCGCTCGCGGGGCTCCGTGGCAGACCGGGGTTCCCGACCGCCGGCGTCGTCGCGCTGTGCGATTTCGGAGCCAGCGGCACCAGCGTCACCCTGATGGACGCCGGATCCGGCTTCACCCGCGTCGGCACGACGGCGCGATCGGCGGATTTCTCCGGCGATGCGATCGATCAGCTCGTCCTGGGTCGCCTGCGGGCCTCTGACGACACCATGGCCGACCTGGGCAGCACCGTGCGGATCGGCTCGCAAAGCCGCCTGCTCGGCGAATGCCGGCGCGCCAAGGAACAACTGTCGACCGCTTCGACGGCCTCGATCGCGATGGCTCCGGGTGCGAACGCGCAGCTGTCGCGCGCCGAGCTGGAGCAGCTGATCGCCGAACCGCTGGACCGGTTCCTGGGCACCGTCGAAGAAGTGTTGCGCCGCAACGGGATTGCAAGGGACAGGCTCGCTGCCGTAGCGGCGGTGGGCGGAGGTGCCGGCATCCCGCTAATCGCCGCGCGGCTGTCGGAGCGTTTTCAGGTGCCGGTGCACACCCCACCGCAGCCCGCGGTCAGCGCCGCCATTGGAGCGGCCGTGCTCGGTGACCAGCAGGCGGCGGGCGGCGCCCCGACCGCCATGGGCGCCGTGGTGGAGACGCCGACCGAGATGGTCGGCACAGCCGGCATCGACATGACCCAGGCCGCGGCGGCCGCCCAGGCCACCGATGTGGACGGCGCCCTGGCCTGGTCCCAGGACGCCGACGGCGACGAGCCGGTGCCCTACACCGGGCGCGACGCCACGGGCGAGTACTCCCGGGAGGCAACGGATTCCGGCTACGGAGCCGGCGATCGCTACGCCGCCGAAGAGGGCCCGCTGCCCTGGTACAAACGCACCGCGCTGGTCCTGTTGGTGGCGGGGGCGGCCGCGGCG
>NZ_LZKH01000012.1:0-51353 GCF_001672745.1 Mycobacterium sp. E1386 | reverse complement strand
GGCGACGACGACCCGGCCGTAGCTCTGCTCCCGGAAATGCGGCCAGGCGGCGCGCAGCACGTTGTACCCGCCGTACAGGTGCACCTTGAGCACGGCGTCCCAGTTCTCGAACGTCATCTTGTGGAAGGTGCCGTCACGCAGGATCCCGGCGTTGCTCACCACGCCGTGCACGGCGCCGAACTCGTCGAGTGCCGTCTTGATGATGTTCGCGGCGCCCTCGGGCTCGGCGACGCTGTCGTAGTTGGCGACCGCCCGGCCACCGGCGTCCTTGATCTCGTTGACGACCTGGTCGGCCATGTTGTGGCCGGCGCCCGTGCCGTCCCGGGACCCGCCGAGGTCGTTGACGACGACGTTGGCCCCCTCGCGGGCCAGGGTCAGGGCGTATTCACGGCCCAGCCCCCCGCCGGCTCCGGTGACGACGATGACACGATCCTGCACTCCGGGCATCAGGTTCCTCTCTGAAGTGAAAACTACGGCCTAGCAAGCGAATTGGAGCAGTGGTCAGAACATCCGGCGGGCCATCTTGAAGGCCCGCGCCGTGTACGGCGGGTAGATGAAGCTGGACAGGTCGGGCCGGGTCGGCTTGGTCAACACCGACTTGCGGTGGCTGAACTCCTCGAAGCCGTAGCGCCCGTGATAGGCGCCCATGCCCGATGCGCCGACACCGCCGAACGGCAGCTTGGCCGTCGACACCTGGAAGGCGAGGTGATTGACCAGCATGCCGCCCGCCGGCACCTCCTTGATCACCCGCTCGCGGGTCTCGCGCGTCTTGGTGAACAGGTAGGCGGACAACGGCTTGGGCCGCGAGTTGATGAAACGTATTGCGTCATCCAGGGATTGGACGGTGATGACCGGCAGCACGGGACCGAAGATCTCGTTCTGCATCAGCGGTCCGTCCGGGTCGGGGTCGACCACGACCGCGGGCTGGATGCGCAGGCTCGACGGGTCACATTTGCCGCCGACGACGACCGTGCCGTCCCCGCCGGCCAGGTAGCCGCTGATCCGGTCGAACTGACGCTGGTTGACGATCCGCATTCCGTCGGGCTTGTCCGACGTGAACTTGGTGATGGCCGCGCCGATCTTGCTCACCAGTTCGTCGCGGATCTTGGCGTCCGCCAACACGTAGTCGGGGGCCACACACGTCTGGCCGGCGTTTAGCAGCTTCATCCAGGCGATCCGCTTGGCCGCCACGTCCACGTCCGCGTCGGCCGCCACGATCACCGGGCTCTTGCCGCCGAGTTCCAGCGTGCACGGCGTCAGATGCGGCGCGGCGCCTTCGTAGACCTTGCGACCGATCTCGGTGCCGCCGGTGAACAGCAGGCGGTCCAGGCCCTGCGCGATGAGTTCCTGGCTGACCGAACCGTCGCCCTCCACCACGGCGATCGCGTCGTTGTCGAGGTATTCGGGCACCAGCTCGGCCATTAGCTGCGCGGACGCGGCGGCGATCTCCGAGGGCTTGAGGATGACGGCGTTACCCGCGGCGATCGCGCCGACCGCCGGGCCCAGCGTCAGATAGAACGGGTAGTTCCACGCACCGATGATCAGCACGGTGCCGTAGGGCTCGTATTCGATCCAACCGCGGCCGGGGAGCTGCGGCATCTCGAGCAGCTGATACCTGCGGCGCGTCCACTTGCGAACCCGCTTGGCCGCATACTTCGCTTCGCCTGCCGTCGTTGCGATGTCGGCGATGAACGCCTCGAACGGGCTGCGGTCGAGATCGGTGGCGAGAGCGTCCGCGATGGCCGCCTCGTTCTCTTCCATCAGCTTGGCCAGCTGCAATAACTGGCGTTTGCGCCACTCGACGTCGCGGGTGCGCCCGCTGGCGAAGGTCTTGCGCAACCGCGCCACGGTCGCGGGGATGTTCGCCGGCTGAGGTGCCGGCGCGCCATTGGCGGCGGATGTCGTGGGTGTAACCGATTCGGTGGTCATCGTTGTCCTTCCCCTGCTTCGGCCATCCCCGTGCGCCCGCTGCTCGTCTCACGAGCGCTCATGGGTGATAACCGCGATCCTAACCATCCGGTTGGGAGAGCAGTAGAAAGGATCTGACCCGGCGAACCGGCTCAGGGTTTGGCCGCCGTCAGGAAGCTGTTCGCGAACGGCCGGTCCGCCGGTTGCATCACCGCGGTGGCGCCGACGCTGGTGGCGACGTCCCAGGAGTCGTCCAGCGTGCGGGGCATTACAGCCGCTCGGCGATGACGAAGTCGGAGAAGGCGTCCTTGTCGTCGGCCAGGGGGACGTTCTCGATCCAGCGGCCCAGCCGGCGCATCTCGTCCGTCGAGCGCTGCGCCCGAGCACGCCAGCCGTGGTTGTTGAGCCAGTCGGTGACGTTCGCCCGGTGCTCGTCGCGGTACATCAGCTCGCCGACGTCGACGGTCTCTTCGATGCCCAGTTCGTCGGCGACCCTCCTGAACCGCTCGCGCATCTGCTGCCGGCGCTCGTCGGCGTGTGCGGGCGCGGTCTCCGCCGAGACCCGGCTTCCGGCCGGGCTCAGCTCGCCGATCTGGGTGAACAACCGGTCTTGTGCCTCGGCCGGCAGGTACATCAGCAGGCCCTCGGCCAGCCACGCGGTCCGCGCCGTCGGGTCGAAGCCCGCGTCGCGCAGCGCGGCCGGCCAGTCCTGCCGCAGGTCGATGGCCACCGCGCGGCGCTCCGCCGAAGGCGCCACGCCGTTTTCCGCCAGCGTCGCGGACTTGTACTCCAGGACCTGGGGCTGGTCGATCTCGTACACCACGGTGCCGGCGGGCCAGTCCAGGCGGTATGCCCGCGAATCCAGGCCCGACGCCAGGATTACCACCTGCCGGATTCCGGCGGCGACGGCGTCCTTGAAGTAGGTGTCGAAGAAATGGGTGCGCACCGCCTGATAGCCGCGCATGTGCTCGAGCTGCGCCGCGGAGTCGGCGTCGAGGGATTCGATCTTGGCCGCGACGTCGGGGTCGAGCATGTGCTCCCACAAGACCCCGGCACCGGCGTTGGTGACCAGAAGTTTGGCGTACGGGTCGCGGATGAGGGCGTCGGTCCGTTCGGTCTCGACGGCCCGGGCGGCGGCGACCATCACCGCGGTACTGCCGACGCTGGTCTTGATGTCCCAGGTGTCGTCGTGGGTGCGCAGTGAGCTCATTGGGTTGCTCCTTGATCCTCGGAAGTCAGGCGGTCGGCTCGCCGAGGTGCGCCCGCAGCAGCGCGCTGCGCACGGCGTCTTCGGCCAGGTCTTCGGGTACCGGGCGGCCCAGCCGGGCCATTTCGTCGCGGTTGTCCACGGCCTGCACCTGCCAGCCGTGGTCGGTCAGCCACTGGGCCGCGTCCGAGCGGTCCGGCTCGTGATAGGTCAGCGCCTGCACGTTGACGTCCAGGCCGAGCCGCTCCCGCATCCGCAGCCAACGCTGTGAATTGCTTCGCGAGTTGAGGCCGAACGCCTCGATGGCGACCCGGCTGCGCGGGGCGCTGAGAGCCGTGAACATCTCGAACAGGCGGTCTTGCGCGTCACTTGGCAGGTACGGGAGCAAGCCCTCCGCGAGCCATGCGGTCGGTTGCGTGCGGTCGAAGCCCGCCGCGGCCAACGCCGCGGGCCAGTCGTCGCGCAGGTCGACGGGGACCGGGCGGCGGCTGGCGGCGGGGGCGGCGCCGTGCTGCTGCAGAATTTCCGTCTTGTATTCGAGCACCTTCGGCTGGTCGATCTCGTAGACCGCGGTGCCGGCCGGCCAATCCAGGCGGTAGGCCCTCGAGTCCAAGCCGGCGGCCAGGATGACAACCTGGCGAATCCCGGCCTTCACGGCGTCGGCGAAGTACTCGTCGAAGAAGTGGGTGCGCACGGCTTGGTAGTCGATGCCGATCCGATGCGCGCGGCGGCCCTGCTCGTCGCCGTCGAGCCAGGCCAATTCGGGGTCGGTGAGCCGGGCCCATGCCGGGCCAGCCGACGAGACCAGGACGCGAGCGAACTCGTCGCGGATCAAGGGGTTGCTTCCCGCGGTTTCCGCCGCGCGCGACGCGGCGACGCCCAGCGCGGTGGCGCCGACGAGTTCGGTGATGGCCCAGCTGTCGCCGGCGGATCTCAAGGAAGGCGGTAACGACGCGTCCAGATCAGTCATGACGGGCGCCATGTTACCGGGATAAGTTAGTTAGCCTATACGCTTTGTGCGCAACTTCACTGTCCGCGCGAGGGGCTAAGCTCCCGGCCGCAGAAGTCCGCCTTCCATCAGCTGGCGCAGCATTCCGGTCACGGCCAGCATCTGCTGGGGGCTCTCCACCCACCCCGCGTACAAGCCGACGCCGCACATGATGACGACCAGCGACTCGATCAGCGCCGACGCGTCGATGTCAGCGGCGACCTCGCCGCGCTCGATCGCGTCCCCGACGACTCGGTCCAGAAATTCCCGGACCGCCCGGACTGACTCGTTTTCGGTCTTGTTCCATTCCGGGTGCCGCTGCGACTCGAGCACCCCGGAAATTATCAGCGCCGACCCGGCGGGATTCTCGGAATTCGCTTGCACCGCGGCGGTGATGAATGCCGTCAGCTGCGCCGCCAGTGTGGTTTCGCGGTTGGCAACTTTGATGCCGGTTCCGATGATGGCTTCGTTGGTTTGCTCCAATACCTCGCGATACAGGGCGCGCTTGCTGGAGAAGTAATGGTTGATGGCCGGGCGCGTCAGATCGGCGCGGGCCGCGATAGCCTGGAACGTCGCGCCGTCGTAGCCGCGCTCGCTGAACACCAGGCGGGCGGCCCGCATGATCCGCTGGCGCGTCTCATCCGCCTTTGCGGCAGGGGGGCGTCCTGGCCTGCGACCCGCCCCTGAAGACATCGTTAAAGTGTGCCACCGCCACGGTGCGGCATTAGCGCATTTGGCGGAATGCTGCCAAACTTCCCGGCCTGGTAGTCCTGCACCGCCTCGACCAATTCCGCGCGCGAGTTCATTACGAAAGGCCCGTAGTGGAATACCGGCTCGCGAATGGGTCGGCCGCCCAGAATCAGCACATCCATCGCGGTGGTGCGCGACGATTCCTGCGCCGGGTCGGCGCCCACCGTGATCCGATCCCCGGGGCCCAGCACCGCCAATTGGCCCTCGCGAATCGGGTGAGCGACCGGGCCGACGTATCCGCTGCCGGACAACACGTATACGAGCGCATTGAAATCGCGTAGCCACGGCAGGTTGAGTCGGGCGCCGGTTTCGATCGTGGCGTGGGCGAGCGTGATCGGCGTGTGAGTGATCCCTGGGCCGCGATGACCGCCGATTTCGCCCGCGATGATGCGGACTAGCGCCCCGCCGTCCTCGGACGAGATCAGCTTCGCGTCGCCACCTTCGATGGCCTGATACCGAGGCGGCGCGAATTTGTCTCGCTTCGGCAGATTCACCCACAACTGGATGCCATGAAAGAGGCCTCCGCTATCGACCAGTTCCGCGGGCGGCGTCTCGATATGCAGGATCCCCGAACCGGCGGTCATCCACTGCGTCGCGCCGTCGGTGATCAGGCCGCCACCGCCATGGGAGTCCTGGTGGGCGAACTTGCCGTCGATCATGTAGGTGACCGTCTCGAACCCGCGGTGCGGGTGCCAGTCCGTGCCCCTGGGCTCGCCGGGCTCGTACTCCACCGCGCCCATCTGGTCCATGTGCACAAAGGGGTCCAGGGCGGCGGCGCTGACCCCGGCGAAGGCGCGGACGACGGGAAAGCCCTCGCCCTCGTAGCCGCGCGGTCCGGTGGTGATCGACCGGACCGGGCGCTCGGTGTCGGCGGGTGCGGCGGAACCGACGCGGGGCAACGTCAACGTGTTGGCCGTGACAGCGGGCATGTGACCTCCAGAAATGAGAACTACCCCGCATAACCGGACTACGGTCCAGTTATTCCCCGGCGCTGCCGTCGCGGCGAATAGTTGCGTAGTGCAATATTTGCTGCAGTAGATGGTCGCAGCGGCGTGCCCGATCCGGAGGCGGTCGACAAGCAAAGTGAGGCCGTCGGGGGAAGGATGCGTGGATGGGGCAAAAAGTGGCGGCCACGGGTACGGTTCGGCCGATCCGGCCCGTGTCCAGAGCCGTGGGCCAGTTCGCCGGTTGGCTGCGCGCGAACCGGCTCGGGCTGTTCTGTGTGGCGATCGTCGTCGGGCTCGGCGCCGGCCTCGGCGCGGTGGCGTTCCGCTACCTGATCTACGGCTTCACCTGGTTGGCGACCGGACACGACGAATTCGGCCAGGACGGTTGGGTGGGCAGCGACCATTTACCCTGGCTGGGAATTGGCTTCTTCGTGATCATCCCGGTCATCGGCGGACTGCTCTACGGGCCGCTGATCTCGCGGTTCGCCCGGGAGGCTCGCGGCCACGGCGTCCCGGAAGTCATGATCGCGGTGGCGGAGAACGGCGGCCGCATCCGTCCGCAGGTGACCGTCGTGAAGGCGCTGGCCTCCGCCCTGTGCATCGGTACGGGCGGATCGGTCGGCCGTGAGGGACCCATCGTGCAGATTGGCGCGGCGCTCGCCTCCGGTTTCGGCCAGTGGGTGCGGATGCCGGAAAACCGGCTGCGGGTCCTGGTGGCCTGTGGCGCGGCGGGCGGCATCTCGGCCACCTTCAACGCCCCGATCACCGGGGTGTTCTTCGCCGTCGATCTGATCCTGCGCGAACTGTCCGTCGAGGCGATCTTCACGATCATGCTGTCGTCGATGGTCGCCGACGTGGTTGCCCGTGTGTTCTTCGGCTCGGCGCCCTTCCTCACCCAGTTGCCCGCAGGCATCGAGCTGAATCACATAGCCAACTACGTGCTGGTGGCGCTTCTCGCGGCGATCGCCGGGCTGATCGGGATCCTCTTCAAGAATGTCCTGTACAAGACCGAAGACCTTTGCGACCGAGTGTGGGGTGGCCGCCCGGATTGGGCACGGCCGGCGGTCGGGGGGATCGTGCTCGGCCTGCTGCTGCTCGCGGTGCCGCAGCTCTACGGTGTCGGCTACCCGGTGATGTACGCCGCCTTCGCAGGCCACTACGCGCTGTGGCTCTTGGTGGTCCTCGCCGCCGGCAAGATGCTGGCCTGCAGCCTGACCATCGGGATCGGCGGCTCGGGCGGGGTGTTCGCTCCCTCGCTGTTCGTCGGGGCCACTTCCGGCATGGCCTTCGGCCTGTTCGTGCAGCACACCATCGGGACGGCCGTCGGGCACCCCGCCCTGTACGCCATCGTCGGCATGGGCGCCGTGTTCGCCTCCGCGGCGCGCGCCCCGCTCACCGCGCTGGCGAGCACGGTCGAAATGACCGGCGATTTCAGCCTTACCCTGCCGGTCATGTTGGCCGTGGCGGTCGGCACCACCGTGTCACGGGGGGTTTCCTACGGCACCATCTACACGACGAAGCTGCTGCGCCGGGGCATCGACATCGACCGCCCCACTCCCACCCATGCGTTCGCCGACCTCACCGCGGCCGACGCCATGCACCCGTTCGCCGTCCCACTGGACCTGACCCGGCCCGTCGGCAGCGCCGGTCCGGACTTGACGGCCTTGCTCGGCCCCGTCACGCGCATGCGCGAACCGCAGGCACTATTCGCCAACGACAGCCTCGCCCAAGCCCTGCGCCAGCTCGTGCTTTACGGGCGCGACGGATTGCCCGTCATCGACACCGAGGCCCGGTCTGTCCAGGGGTGGCTGACCAATCAAAATGTGCTGCGTGCGGTCGCGACCCACTTCACCGACGTCCAGCCGGACGTCGCCGCAACTAACCCGGCTGCGGATTGGGTCGAGCCGCGACCCGCCGAACACGACCCGCACAGTGAGCTTGACGGGTATTGCATCGTCGAATACACCCTGGCCGGCGACTCGACTGCCGTCGGCCGGATTCTCGGCGATCTCGACTGGCCGGACGGTCATTTCCCCGTCTCGGTGCTGCACAATCGGCGACTCATCGACGCCGACGCCACCTTAAAGCTGAGCGCCGGCGACCGCGTAAACGTTCTTGCACCCAAAAACGGTGCGCAGCAATCGGATTCGGAAGACCGTTAGGTGCTGCGCGCGCTGCTGGCGGCGTCCTGCTCGGTGGTCGAGCCCTCGTGGGTCAACTGACCACCCGCGCTCTCCAGGTGCGCTCGGACGAACCACTGGAACTTCTCCAGGTTCCCGGCCTGATCGATCAACAGATCCTGGGTGACCGGGTCGAGCTCCTCGGTCTCCTCGATGTACTTGCGGATGTCCTCGATGACGCCGGTGTAGACGAGATCCAGTGCGGCCAGATGCGCCTGGACGGTGTCGCGTCCGACGGAGTAGTCGTCCCAGGTGCGGTCTTTGATGATCGCCCCGGGCGTGCCCTGCGGTGACCCGCCCAGGGCCGCGATGCGCTCGGCGACATCGTCGGCGAAACCGCGGACCGCCTCGACCTGCGGGTCGATCATCTCATGCACGCCAATAAAGTTGGGCCCCACCACATTCCAGTGCACATGCTTGAGCGTCAGGTGAAGGTCGTTGTAGGTGCTCAGTTGCTTTTGCAGCAGTTCGGTCAGCCGCGCTCCCTGTTTGTCGGTGAGCCCCGGGATGGTGAACTGTGTCATCGATTGCCTCCGTTTCGCACACGTCACTTCTCGGGTTGGTTACCCGAAGGCGGTTGCTGAAAACCCGGGCCCGGCGAGGCGATGACCACGTTTAGAGCTCGGCGATGTGCTGCACCGGTAGCCGGGCACCCCGCCGCGGTTCGTACGCCAGCCCGCTGGCCTCGAGCAACCGGACCACCCGGTGGCGGTGCGGCCGCATCGGCTCGAGCAGCTCGAGCATGCCCGCGTCGTCGACCGGGCGGCCCGCCAGCGTCCAGCCGATCATCTTCGGGATGTGATAGTCGCCGACCGAAAGTGCGTCCGCGTCGCCGAACGCCCGTTGCGCGGTCTCGGCGGCGGTCCACTCGCCCACCCCCGGCAACGACATCATCGCCGCGCGCACCTGCGCGGGCGGACGGGACGCCAACCGTTCCAGCGAGGCGGCCCGTCGCGCACACGTCACCACGGTCCGCGCACGCCCCGGGTCGACGTTGGCTCGGTGGAATTCCCACGACGGGATGTGCCGCCACTCGTCGGCCGACGGCGGCACCCGCATCCGCGCCGGCGCGGGCCCCGGCGCCGGTGACCCGTACTTGGACACCAGCAGGCGCCACGACCGGAACGCATCGGCGCCGGGCACCCGCTGCTCGATGATCGCCGGGATGAGCGCCTCCAGCACGAGCCCCGTACGGCCGAGGCGCAGATGCGGTACCCGCCGGTGCGCGGCGGCGACGATCGGGTCCCGGGGGACGAAATCGGAAGCGTCGTCCTCGTGGCCGAGCAGCGCGGGCAGCCGTTCGACGAACTCCGGTGCGCCGCTGCCCCACGCCACGCAGTGCGCGGCGTTGGCGGCCACCCGGCTGATGCGCGCGGCGACGGGCCCGGTCGGCAACAGGCTGGTCCGCCAGATCGTGCCGTCACCGGAAGACTGGAAACACGGATCCCCCAGACCACGGCGAAGCGGCGCCAACGTGTGCCCGAAGCTGACCGCCCCGGGGAACGTGACGGTGCGCGTGCTCTCCACCGACCAACTCTCCGATTGACCGTTAACGATGTGCCAAGTCAATATTGCGATGTGATGACGCCGTTCGATGACCCGCAGGGCGAACTGGCCTGGATGTTCCTCCAGAGTACGAGCGACGGGGGCGACCTCGACGAGGGCTTCTCACTGCTCAGCGACGACTTCAGCTACTGGTCGCTCGTCACCCGGGCCTCGTGCGACAAGGAAGGTTTCCGCCAAGTTGTCGAGCGACGCAAAAAGGATCTCGAGCTGACCATCGACCTGGTCCGCTGTGTGAACGAGGGGGAAACCGTGGTGGTCGAGGCGAACGCCAGCGGCACCACCACCGCCGGCGTCGAATATGACAGCCCGTTCGTCTGCATCTTCGACACCCGCGACGGCTTGATCGTCTCGATGCGGCTGTACAGCGACACCCGGGCCCACGAGGCCGCGCTGCCCGGGTGGATTTGCTAGGACGCCGACACGCTGATTTCGGCCTTGTTCGGGTAGAACGCGACATGCCCGGCGATGGCCGCGACCGCCGGATAGGGCTGCTCGTAGGTCCAGATCACGTCCTCCATGGTTTCGCCGGCCGAGGTGGTCACGCTGTAATAGCTGGCCTCGCCCTTGAAGGGGCAATACGTGCTGGTGTCCGTGCGGGTCAGCCGGTCTTGCACCACGTCGCTCATCGGAATGTATTGCACCGCAGGCAAAGTCGCTTCGCACAGTTCCAGCGCGGCCGTCGTGTCGGCGACCACCTCGCCGTTGACGCGGACCTGGACCCGCCCCTTCGTCGGCTCGATGGTGATCGGGTGGCCGGCACTGGGTTCTTTGATTTCGGGATGGCTCATGGTCTCCTCCTAGACGCCGATAAGGGTTTCAACACGAGCCGGCGCCCGACACTTCCCGATCAGGGCGGCCCGAATGCGTAGCGGTGATACTGGGACATATTGGCCATGGCCGGAATCAGCGACATGGCCCTGCCCATCACGTGGTAGGCGCGCGGAAGCCGCTCGTAGGTGTCGGATTCAAACCATCGCACCCAGGCAAGCAGTCGCGTGCCGGGCACCGCCGCGAGTATCTCGTCCGGGCCATCGATGCCCCAGCTCAACTTCGATCCGGACCGGCGCACCACCGCGTTCATCCACTGAGACTTGATACCCACTCGGTTGAACACGTCGAATTGCAGCTCGCCCCGGTCAAAGCGATCAACGACCCGCCGCAGCAGCGCGATGCCGTCCTGTTCGCACAGGTACATGGTCAGGCCTTCGGCGATCATCAGCGCGGGCCGGCTATCGGGTATCTCCGCCAGCCAGGCGGGATCGGTTATCGGCGCCGCGACGACGTGGCAGTGCTCGGTGGCCGGATAGAGCCGCGCGCGCAGTTCGGCGACGTCGGGGTAGTCGATGTCGTACCACTCCACCCCCGGGCCCGGCTGGAGCCTGAAGTATCGGCCGTCCAGTCCGCAACCCATATGCAGCACAACGGCGCTCGGATGCGCGTCAAGGAATTGGCGAGCCCAGATGTCGAAGTGCGCGGTGCGGGTCGTCACCGAGGCTGAATTGCGTGCGGTGATCGCGGTCTTCGTCCAGTCGTACTCGATCCGCTCGGCGACCTCTTTGGCATAGCGGTCGCCCAGAATCGGGTTCGGCAGGTCTGCGTCCAGGGCCTTGGCGTAGAGCGTCGCCAGCATCGTTTGCGGCGGCCCCTCGAGATCGACGTGTATGCGGTCCATGGGCCCGGCGCCTATTCGGGCTGTGCGGCCGGGCTGGCCTTTCGCGGACTGCGCATGGCGGCCCAGAACCGGGCCGCCTCGCGGATCGACTCCTCGACCGGGCGCGGCTGCCAACCCAGTTCGCGTTTGGCCTTGCCGCTGTCCACGTTGGCCTCGGCGCGCATCATGCGCACCGACGCGAGGCTGAGTTCGGAGTCCTTGCCGGTGAGCCGGGCCTTCAGGCTGCCGAGCGCGGAGAGGGCGTAAAGCATCGGGACCGATATCGAGCGTTGCGGCGCCGGCACCCCGGCCTCGTCGGCCGCGATGCGGACGACGTCGTTCAACGCGATCATCCGCTCGGAGACCAGGTATCGCTCACCGATGCGGCCGCGCCCGGCGGCCAGGATCATGGCCCGGGCGGCATCGTCGACGCCGACGACTTCCAGCTGAATGCCGTTCATCAGGAAGGGCAGCTTGCCGAAGACGGCGCCGGCGATGAAGGCACCATGCGGCGTGCCGCCCCAGTCGCCACTGCCGTAGGTCGTGGACACGCACATCGCGATGGCGGGCAACCCCGCCTCGGCCACGTACCGCATGACCAGGTCTTCGGCCTGCACCCGCGACTGCACGTAGGGGGTCTGTCCCCGCGGGCTGATCACGTCGTCTTCGGTCGCCACGTGCCCGTGTCGCCGGCCCACCGTCGCGTAGGTGCTCGTGAAGATGAACCTGCGCAGGTCGGGTTGGCTGACGGCGACGTCGAGAACGTTACGCAGGCCTTCGACGTTGGTGCGAAACAGCGGCGCGGGGTCCCGCAGCCAGGCCCGGGTGTCGACGACGCAGTAGTAGACGTCGTCCACACCGTCCATCGCCTCCCGCAATGTGGCGTCATCGAAAACGTCGCCGTGGAAGCGGGTGAGCTCGAGGTCGTCGATGGAGCGGGTGTTGGCATTCGGGCGCACCATCGCCCGGACCGGGACACCGTCGGCCACGAGTTGACGGGTGACGTGCGAACCCAAAAATCCGTTGGCGCCGATGACGAGTTTGGGTTTGGTGCTCACTGAGGTCCTCCGTATTGCTGCATCCACCTCTCGGCGTCTTCGTCGAGCGTGCCCAGCGCCTTGGCCTTGTGACACCACTTCATCCCGGCCTTCAGGAAACGCAGCGGGTTGTAGATGTCTTCTTCACGGCTCCACTGGCCGTCACCGGCGTACGTGATGATCGTGATGTTGGTGGCGCTGATGACACTGCCGTCGCCCGGGTCGCGCATCGGGTTGTCCAGTTCGAGGATGACCCGCCCGGTGGGCTCGTCGATCACCGACCACAGCGTGGGGAACGCGATCATGTGGCTGCCAGGGAACGTCGTCATCGTCTGCTTGATCCACTCGCGCACCTCGTCGCGTCCGCGCATCGTGCCCGCCGCATGCTCGACGTACTCGACGTCGGGCGTGTACTGCTCGACCCAGGCGTCCCAGTCCCGCGTCTCGGCGGCCCGGGCCACCGTCTCCTCGAACTTCTCGAAGGCGGCGGCCAGTTCGCTGCGGGAGAACGAACGGGTAGTCACTTCGCGGCACCGTTGCAGCTCATCGGCGGAGTGTAGCCTGGGCGGCATCGTGGCCCGTGAGGAGGACGAGCAATGGCAACCGAAAAAGCGATCCTTGCCGGCGGCTGTTTCTGGGGGATGCAAGAACTGATCCGCAAGCAGCCGGGCGTGGTTTCGACGCGGGTCGGTTACACCGGCGGCGACGTCCCGAACGCGACCTATCGCAATCACGGCACGCACGCCGAGGCCATCGAGATCGTCTACGACCCGGCGGTCACCGACTATCGCACCATGCTGGAGTTCTTCTTCCAGATCCACGATCCGACAACGAAAGACCGCCAGGGCAACGATCGCGGGCCCAGTTACCGGTCGGCCATCTTCTACCTCGATGAGGACCAGAAACGGATCGCGCTGGACACCATCGCCGACGTCGAAGCCTCCGGGTTGTGGCCGGGCAAGGTGGTGACCGAGGTCAGCCCCGCCGGGGATTTCTGGGAGGCCGAGCCCGAGCACCAGGACTACCTGCAGCACTACCCCAACGGGTACACCTGCCACTACATCCGCCCCGGATGGAAGCTGCCGCGGCGGGCCACCGCGGACCAGTAGGCCGCTCCGGCTCAGCGGCGGTGCACCACGACCCGGCCGCCGTCCTTCGGCGTGTAGGCGACGCCGCGGCCGTGCCACCGCTCCCCCGGGGCCGTCGTGGTCTCAAGGGTGAAGTGACGCAACACCGTTCGCAGTACGACATCCATCTCCATGTTGGCGAACGCCGCCCCCACGCAGCGACGGGTGCCGCCGCCGAACGGGATCCACGCGAAGGCCGACGGCTTGGTCCCGACGTAGCGTTGCGGGTCGAAGCGTTCTGGATTCGGGAACACGTCGGGATTTTCGTGAATCTGCGCGATGCTCACCAGGATTGACTCGCCGCGGGGAATGACCCACTCCCCGAGTTGATAGCGGGGCGGATAGACGCGCCGGGCCGCGAAATCGATGACGGTCCGCGCCCGCTGGACCTCCAGGATGGTCGCCTGTCGCAGCTCCTGGCCGCCATTGTCGGCCTCCTCGACCAGGGCGGCCAGCACCTCCGGATGCCGCGTCAGCCGTTCGAAAGCCCAGCCCAGCGTCGAGGCGGTCGTTTCGTGGCCGGCGGCCAGCAGCGTTAGCAGTTCGTCGCCGATGTCCTTGCGCGACATGGCGGAACCGTCGTCGTAGGTGCTGCGCAGCATCAGTGCGAGCACGTCGGAGCGCTCGTCGAAGTTCGGGTCGGCCCGCTCGATTGCGATCAGCCTGTCGATGATGGTGTCGTACTGGCGGCGCCACTCGTCTAGCCGCCCCCACGGGGTGAAGCGCCCGTAATTGCGTTGCGGTTTCGGCATCGTCGCCATCCGCGAGCCCAGCGTGACCCACGGCGGGATGAGCCGGCGCAGCTCGTCGAGCTCGGCGCCCTCCGCCCCGAAGACGGCGCGCAGGATGGCGTTGAGCGTGATGCGCATCATCGACGGCAGCGTCGGAAAGGCCTCGCCCTCCGGCCAGCCGGCGGTCTCGCGCAAGGTTTCTTCCTCGATGATCGCCTCGTACTTCTTCATGCTCTTGCCGTGGAACGGCGGCGCCAGCAACCGCCGCCGCCGGCGGTGGCCCTCCCCGTCGAGCGCGAACACCGAGCCGGAGCCGAACAGCCGGCTCAGGTTGGGCTGGATGTTGCCGAGCTCGTCGGGGCTGGTGGTGAAGATCTGCTTGGCCAGCTGCGGGTCGGCCACCACCACGACCGGACCGTAGATGGGGAGATTCAGCGTGAAGACGTCGCCGTGCTTGCGGGCCAGCCGCTGGATCATCCCGCGCCGCGACACCGCAAAACCCAACCCCTGCAACATCTTTGGCAGCCGGGTCGCTGGGGGTAACCGGACGGGCATGGTTGCCGGTGGGGCGGTGGCGGCTTCACTCATGACGGACTTCTCCCCATTTCTCCCCCGAGCCCGGGGTGGTACCGCGGTGTACCAAACCTTTCGGGGATACGGTACTCTGTGGTACCACAGCCTGACAAGGGTGCCGTACCTACCGAAAGGCGCCGCCCGTGACCTCAGCGACGACAGCAACGGCTGACGAAGCGGTCCTCGGTGACCCTTTCCGGCTCAGACTGCTCGACGGCCTCGCCAGCTCGATCGCCGAGCGCGGCTACCGCGCCAGCACCGTCGCCGACGTCGTTCGTCACGCCCGGACGTCCAAGCGCACCTTCTACGACCAGTTCGCGAGCAAGGAGGAGTGCTTCCTCGAGCTGCTGGGGTCCGACAACGAAAAGCTCGGTGCGTGCATCGCGGCGGCGGTCGACCCCGAGGCCGATTGGCATCAGCAGATCCGTCAGGCCGTCGAGGCCTACGTCGGCTACATCGAATCCCGGCCGGCCATCACGCTGAGCTGGATCCGGGAGCTTCCGTCGCTCGGTGCCGCCGCGCGCCCGGTGCAGCGCCGCGGGCTGCAGCTGCTGTCCAGCCTGCTGATCGACCTCAGCGCCAGCCCGGGGTTCCAGCGGGCCGAGCTGCCCCCGCTGACCGCCCCGCTGGCCGTCATCCTGCTGGGCGGTTTGCGCGAACTCACCGCCCTCGCCGTCGAAGACGGAAAGCCGGTGCGGGAAATCGTCGAGCCGGCTGTCGACGCCTCCATAGCCCTGCTCGGCCCGCGACACTAGGCTCATCGCATACCCCTCAACCAGACGGAGGACCTCGCGATGCGGCTGTCGACCCGGAATCAGCTCAAAGGGACCATCACCGAAGTCGATCTCGGGAGCGTGATGGCGATCGTGAAGGTGAAGCTCGACGGCGGCGACCAGGTCGTCACCTCCTCCGTCACCAAGGACGCCGCGACCGACCTCGGTCTCAAGGTCGGGCAGCCCGCAACCGTGTTCATCAAGTCCACGGAAGTCACCATCGGCGTCGACTGACCCATGGCGACGACGATGCGCGCCGAGCGCTTCTATGCGGACACCAAAACGGTTGCGCTCGAAGATGTTCCAATACCGGAGCCCGGTCCAGGAGAGGTCCTGGTCAAGGTCGCCTTCTGCGGCATCTGCCATTCCGACCTGAGCCTCATCAACGGCACCTTCCCGGCGCAGCGACCCGTGGTGACCCAGGGCCACGAAGCGTCGGGCACCATCGCGAAGCTGGGCCCGGAGGTGACCGGCTGGGCCGAGGGTGACCGTGTCGTGGTTGCCGCAGGCCGGCCCTGCCAGAAATGCGCGAACTGCCGGCGCGGTGATGTGGTGAATTGCCTGCGGATCCAGTTGATGGCTTTCGCTTACGACGGGGCATGGGCCGACTACACCCTGGCTCAGGCGGCTGGCCTGACCCGGGTACCGGACAACGTGCCGCTGGAGCAGGCGGCGATCCTGGCCGACGCGGTGTCCACGCCGTTCGGTGCGGTCGTGCGGACCGGGAAGGTGGCGGTCGGTGAGTCGGTCGGCGTGTGGGGCGTCGGCGGCCTCGGCACCCACATCGTCCAGCTGGCGCGGCTGGTCGGTGCCGTGCCGATCATCGCCGTCGACGTCAACCCCGCGGTTCTGGAGCGCGCCCTGGCCGTGGGCGCGGACTACGCGTTCGACTCCCGCGACGACGGGCTACAGGACAAGATCGCGGGGATAACCGGCGGCCGGCTGCTGGATGTGGCCTTCGACGCCGTCGGGCTGAAGGCGACGTTCGAGCAGGGGCTTGACTGCCTCACCCCGGGCGGCCGGCTGGTGGGCGTCGGGATGAGCGCCGAGGCGCCGACCGTCGGGCCCACCTCCCTGTTCGGATTGACCCGCAAGCAGGTGCTCGGCCACCTGGGCTACCAGAACGTCGACATCGAGACCCTGGCGAAGCTGGTTTCGGCTGGGCGCCTTGACCTTTCACGGTCGATCAGCGAGATCGTCGCCCTGGAGGACGTGGCGCACGGCATCGAGATGCTCGAACGCCAGCAGGGCAACCCGATCCGCATCCTCGTCCAGCCCTGAGGCGCCGGCGCTTAACCTTCGCCGCGCAGGAAGGACCGCAGCCGGTCGAGTACGAGCTCGGGTCGCTGGTCGATGATCCAATGGCCGACGCCGTCGACCAGCTCCACCTCGAAATCGCCGATGTGGTCGGCGTATCCGTCGGTCAGGTCGGGCGTGATCACCGGATCTTGGGTGCCGGTCAGCCAGCGCACCGGCACCTCGACGCGGGCGTCGGCGTACTCGCCGCGCATCCAGCTCAGCATCTCCCCGGTCTGGAAGCTGCGATACCAACGGGAACCCGCCTCCGCGTGGCCGGGCTGGCGCATGCACTCGGCGTAGAGACGGAGGTCCTCCTCGGGCAGCGTGTAGCCGCCACCCACCCATGCCCCGAGCAGGCGGCTGGCCCTCGAATTGGCGTTGCTGATCAGCCTCGGCCCGATGACCGGCAACGAAATCGGGATCTGATACCAGAGCCGCCAGATATTCCTAACCGCGCGCAAGTCGCGCTTCACCCAGGGCGCAACGGTGTTCACGCCGAAGAAGCCGGTCACCTTCTCCGGGTGGCGCAGCATCATGATGAACGCGACCGGGCCGCCCCAGTCGTGCGCGACGAGCTTGACCGCCTTGACATTCAGGCGGTCCAGGACGGCCGCCAGATCGTCGGCCATCTCGGCCTTGGTGTAACTCGACCGGGGCGCCGAGCTCCAGCCGGCGCCGCGCAGGTCGGGGCACAGCACGCGATAGCCGTCGGCGGCCAGCGGCCCGATCAGGTTGTGCCATTCCCACCAGTTCTGGGGGAATCCGTGCACCAGCATCACCGCCGGGCCGTCGGCCGGGCCGGCGTCCGCCACGTGGATCGTCACACCGCTTCCCAGATCCACATACCTGTGTTCGACACCGTCCAGCGCGGGCATTGTGACCATGAAGTGAGAACGTAGCGGGCCGCCGCGGGTTAGGCCAGGAACCGCTCGACGTACGGCGCGAAGCGGCCGCGCAGGTCGGCCTCGTCCAGGCCGAACATCTCGCAGGATGTCGCGACGTTCCCGAGCCGGCCGCGGCGGTGACCGGCCAGGTACTCGTCGATCGCCGTTCGGACTTCGTCGGTGAACGGCTCGCCGGCCAGGGCGTACACCCGCTCGGCGACACCGGTTTCGTCGGCCATGAAGTCGTCGAACCGGATGTCGATCGAGCGGTCTGGACCGATGGTTTCCCGGTCGCGGACCAGGGCGGTGAGCATGTCCTCGAGGCGGTCGATCCACGACGCCGCGATCCGCTCCACGGGCACCGGCGACCGGTGCATGCGCGCGGAGTAGGTGATCATCGCGATCATCGACAGCGCCACCGGCACCGGGTCGCGGTGCGTGAAAACCACGATGCCGCCCGGGAATACGCGATCGAGCACCGGCACCTGCTCGAGATGCTGGGGCGACTTGAGCAGCCAGCGCCGCCCGCCCCGCAAGAACTGCATGGTCTTGAGTTGCCGGGCGAGGTACGCGTAGTGCGGCGTCTGTTCGTGGGCCTGGTAGTACTCGCGCCAGCGCGGCACGTCGGCCAGCGTCTCGAAGAGCATGGTCGACAGATCGTTGGCGAGCAGTTGGATCTCTTCATGGACGTGCTCGGTGGTCATCTCGTGCATCAGCGGGAAGTGCGGCATCACGGTGTTGATGAGCCCGACCGCGACGTCCATCCGCGCCCGGCGGGGATCCGGCTCGACCCCGGCCTCGGCCGGCAACGGAAACGGTTCGACGCTTTCCCAGTACGGCATGGTGCGAAAGGTGGGCGGCGTCGCCAGCAGGTTGTGCAGATGGGTGGTGCCGGTGCGGGGCAGGCCGGCGATCACCACCGGCGGTTGCAGCTCGATCTCGTCGATCTCGGGATGCCGGCGCAGCAGGTCGGTCAACAGCAGCCGGTTCTTGAGCAACTGCAGCAGCTGCCCGTAGAAGTTCACCACGCCGGCCGGGTGGAGCCCGTCGATGTCGCGCAGCGCGGCCAGGTAGACGTCGAGCCGTTCGCGGTAGTCGCCCGGGCCGAAGTCGTCCAGGCCGGTGTCCGCGGCGGCCCTCGCATGCAACGCGTCGGCATCCAGGGGGCAGTCCGGCGCCAGCGTGGCCATCATGTCGAGCAGTTGTTGTGCCTCGGCGCTGAAACGGGGCGCGGCGAGGTCATCGAGGCGAACGGCGTCGGTCACGGCGACTTATGTTACTCTCAGTTTCGTAATGGTAGTGGATTTTGGCCGGCCCCGCGACCCGCGCATCGACGGCGCGGTGTTGACCGCGACGGTCGAGCTGCTCGTCGAGACCGGTTATGCGGGGCTCTTGGTCTCCGCGATCGCCGATCGCGCCGGGACCAGCAAGCCGGCGATCTACCGGCGCTGGCCCAGCAAGGCGCACTTGGTCCATGAGGCGGTGTTTCCCATCGGTGTCGCGACCGAGCTGCCCGATACCGGCTCACTGCCCGAAGACCTACGCGAAATGGTCCGTCGCTCAGCGGCTTTCCTGACGACGCCAGCCGCCAGGGCGGCCCTGCCGGGCCTGGTGGGCGAGATGGCCGCCGACCCGACCCTGCACTCGGCGCTGCTGGACCGATTCGCCGGCGTCATCGGCGGCGGCCTGACCGAGTTGCTGGAGCGGGCCGCGGGCCGCGGCGAGGTCCGGCCCGACGTGACCGCCACCGAACTCACCGACGCCATCGCCGGCATCACCCTGATGGGCTTGCTCACCCGCGTCGGCGAACTCGGAGACGCCTGGGTCGATCGCACAACCACGTTGCTCCTGAAGGGAATCCGCGCATGACGCACGAAACGACGGCCGCCTGGCAGGAGTTGCTCGGCACGCTTGGCACCCTGGACCGCCCCTTTCTGGAGGGCGACCGGGCCGTGACCGACGACCGCCACATCGCCGACGGCTACCGCATGCTCGCCAGCACGCTCGGCGTGGCGTTCGACGCCTACCTGTTCCCCGAGCCCGGCCGGCCCCAGTTCGTCGCGGTGAACACACCGTTCCGGCGCGACCGCCGCTGGGGTGGCGACAACACCGACGCCTACTACTTCATGTGCCCGGTCGACCCGCAGCGCCGATACCGTATCAGTGGCAATCGCGGTGACAGCGTGTACTTTTCGGTGACCGCCTACAACGAGCCGGCACCGGGCGCGTGGTCCGACCGGGTGGTCGCGATCGTCCGTGACAGCGATCTCGACGTGGGCGCCGACGGCAACTTCGCCTTCGAACTCGGCCCTACCCCCGACGCCGCGGTGCTGATGACCCGCGACTACCAGGCCGATCCGCTGACCGGGCGTCCCGTCACCTGGCGCATCGAGGCGCTCGACGATCCGGAGCCGATCCGCCACGGCGACGCCGAGACCGCCGCGAGCCTGCGGGCGGTCGCGACCTGGTTGCGCACCATGTTCGCCATCGTGCCGCTGGCCGTAGGGACGCGTGTCGACGACGAGCACGCGCTCGGGCACGAAACCGCCCATGCCGCAAACGAATTCGCCGATCCCTATCAGGTGCCCGACGCAAACTTCGGTTGGTCAGCGCGCGACGCGTGCTATTCCTACGGCAGCTTCGTGCTCGACGCCGACGAGGCGCTGGTGATAACCCACCGGCCGCCGGCGTGCCGATTCTGGAACATGGTGGTCTGGAACCAGTTCATGGCCACCTTCGGCGCCTCCGAGGGCCCGGATGCCCGCTGCTCGGTCAACGGCCACAGCGCCGCCCTCAACAGCGACGGCTCCGTGACGATCGTCTTGTCCCGCGATCGAACCGGCCACCCGAATTCGCTGACCACGCTGGGCTATCCGCGCGGCAACCTTGCCTTCCGGTGGTTCCTGGCGGACAGCGTGCCGGAGCGGCCGGAGGTGAAGCTCGTCAGGGCATCCGAGGCCCCGACAGACGTGTCCTAGACCTCGGCAACCAACTCGACGGCCCGGCCGAGCGTGCGAAGCTTCGCGTCCAGCGTGTCGCCGGCCGGGTACAGCCGCACGGTGTTCACACCGGCGTCGCGCCACACCGCGAGCCGCGCGCGGACCATCTCCTCGGTGCCGATCAGCGTGGTGGCCAAAACCATGTCGTCGGTCACCAATGCGGCCGCGCCCGCGCGGTCGCCCCGCTGCCAGCGCTCGCGCACCTCGGCGGCGATGCCGGCCCAGCCTTGCCGGCTGTAGGCCTGGTTGTAGTAGTTGGTGCTCGACGATCCCATCCCGCCCAGGCTGAACGCGAGCTCCTTTTTGCGGCCGGCCACCATCGCGCGCAGTTCGTCTTCGTCCGAGGCGAAGGCGACCTCGGCGCCCTGGCAGATGTCGACGTCGGCCCGTGTGCGGCCGGCCGCGGCCAGACCCTCGTCAAGATGCGAGAAGTAGGCGGCGCCGGCGCCCTCCGGGACGAAGCTGGTCCCCAGCCACCCGTCGGCGACCCGGCCCGTCAACCGCAGCATGGCCGGTGACAGCGCGGCCAGGTAGATCGGAATGGGATGCTCGGGCCGGGTCGACAACCGCATCGGCACCCCTTCGCCGCCGGGGAGCGGAATCTGAAAGTGCTTGCCCGAGTACGAGAGTTTCTCTCCGGTGAACACCTGCCGGACGATGTCGACGGTCTCGGAGATGCGGGCCAGGGGCCGGCTGAACGAGACGCCGTGCAAGCCTTCGATCACCTGCGGGCCGGACGCGCCCAGCCCGAGCAGGAAACGCCCGCCCGACAAGTTCGACAGCGTGATGGCGGTTTGAGCGACCATGACGGGCGAGCGAACGCCGACCTGCAGGATGCCTGACCCGAGCAGAATTCGTTCGGTCCGCGCCGCGAGGTAGCCCAGGGCCGAGGGTGCGTCGGAGCCCCAGGCCTCGGCCACCCAGCACACATCGAGGCCCAGCTTCTCCGCCTCGACGACGAAGGCCACGGTTTCACGGCCGGCGCTCGACAACTCGACCGTGGTGGCGGTGCGCATCAGCGCACCCCGTGCTCGGCCAGTCTCTTGATGGCCGCGAGCGTCTTGCCGATCGCGCCTTCGAACTCGCGCATCCGCACGAACACGATCTTCTGTTCCTTGTCGGGCATCGATTCGATCGCCACCGACAGCCCCGAACGTCCCGGACCCATCTGCATCCAGTAGCTCAGCGCCGTGCCGCCATCGCGGGACTTCAGCCGAAACCGCCACATCGTCGCGGGGTTGTCGGGTTCCCCGACGGCCCAGGCGAATTCGCGCGGCTCGTCACACGCGACGATTTGCGAGGTGGTGGTCCATCGCCCGAACGCGTCGTGCTCGTTGTGTCCGATGAAGCGGGCGCCCACCCGCGGGCCGTCGGCACCCTCGGCCCACTCCACCGCCTGCAGCTCGTTGCTGAGCGTCGGCATGAGCTTGATATCGGAGACCAGGCTCCACACCCGGGATGGGTCGGCGTCGATCCACGTCGATGCCTCCACCGTCGGTTTGTCCGCATAGCGCGCGCCGGTCCATTCCACGCAGCCCATTGTGCCCCCGCACGTGAATGCCCGGGTCACGTGCGGGGGCTATGGGCGGCCGTCAGGCAGCAGCGGGCACCGGATCGGCCGACCGGTCGGCGGTGGCCTTCCGCAGCACCGAGTCCGGGACGCTGAGCCGGACGATCTTGCGGACGACGGTGCCGAACTGCCGCAGCAGCGGGCCGCGGTTGTACGGGATGCCGTAGCGCTCGCAGATCGCCTGCACCTCGGGCGCGATCTCGGCGTAGCGCCGCGCCGGCATGTCCGGGAACAGGTGGTGCTCGATCTGGTGGGACAGGTTGCCGGACAGCAGGTGAAAGAGCTTGCCGCCGGTCAGGTTTGCCGAACCGAGGACCTGGCGGAAGTACCACTGGCCGCGCGACTCGTCCTTGGTCTCCTCAACGGTGAATTCCTGCGTGCCGTCCGGGAAGTGGCCGCAGAAGATGATCATGTACGACCAGACGTTGCGCATCAGGTTGGCCGAGAGGTTGCCCGCGAAGACGAACGGCGCGAAGGGACCGGCCAGCAGCGGGAAGGCCACGTAGTCCTTGAGGGTTTGCCGGCGCGTCTTCTTCCAGATCGCGCGCAGCACGTCGCGCTTGTCGGCGAGCGCGATTTCGCCGGAGCGGATTCGCTCGGTTTCCAGTTCGTGCAATGCGACGCCGTACTGAAACAACACCATCAGCAAGAAGGCGTAGAGGGGGTTGCCGAGGAAGTACGGCTGCCAGCGCTGGTCTTCGCTCATCCGCAGGATGCCGTAGCCGATGTCGCGGTCCATCCCCACGATGTTGGTGTGGGTGTGGTGCATGTAGTTGTGCGAATGCCGCCACTGATCGGCCGGGCACGCGGTGTCCCACTCGAAGGAGCGGCCGGAGATGTTCGGGTCACGCATCCAGTCGTATTGGCCGTGCATGATGTTGTGGCCGATCTCCATGTTGTCCAGGATTTTCGACAACCCGAGCATGGTGGTCCCCAGCAGCCAGGCGGGCGGCAGGAACAGCAGCGCGCGGCCGCCGACTTCCAGCGCGCGCTGGGCTTTGATGACGCGGCGGATGTAGTCGGCGTCCTCCGCGCCCAGGCTGGCCATCACGCGTTCCCTGATGGCATCCAGTTCGCGGCCGAATGCGTCGGCCTGTTCGGGGGTTAGGTGGATCTTGTTCTGTGTCATGGCTTTTCCTTTCCGAAGGTTAAAGCGAGAGCTCCACGTCGCCGACCGGGACGGACACGCAGATCTGCACGTCCTCGTCGGGGCCGGTCGAGACCGCGCCGGTGATCAGGTTGCGCACCGTGCCGGCGGTCTTTCGCCGCGTGCAGGTGTGGCAGATGCCCATCCGGCAGCCGTTTTCGGGTGACAGGCCGGCCGATTCCGCCTGTTCCAGCAGGGGACGTCCGTCGTCAACGACATCGACCCCGCTGTCGGAGAAGGTAACCCGCCCGCCCGCGGGGTTGGCGGGCGCATCGAAGGACGGTGGCACGAAGCTCTCGGTGTGGACGTTGTCGCAGTGGGTTTGGACGGCATCGACCAAAGGCGTTGGCCCGCAGACGAACACCGCGTCGGGTGACGGCATCGCGGCGGCCAGATGCGCGGCGCCGAACCGGCCGGCGAGATCGCCGCCGTCGGCTCGGGTGTAGCCGTGCAGCACCCGGACGCCGGTCAGCGTCGCGAGCTCATCGCGGTAGCACGCCTCGCGCTCGTTCCGGGCGTAATGGATGAAGGCAATCTCACCGCGGTGCCCCTCGGCGATCAGGGTGCGCACCATGGCCATGACCGGTGTGATGCCGCTTCCACCCGAAACGAAGAGGACCCGCCGGGGCCGCTCCACCGGCAACACGAAGTCGCCGCCGACGCCGGCCAAACCGAACACCATGCCGGGGCGGGCGTGTTCGTACAGGTAGTTCGAAACCAGCCCGCCGTCGTGCTGCCCGATCGTCAGCTCGAGATGGGCACTCCCCTCGGCGTTGGCCGGGGAGTAGCAGCGGGTGTGCTGGCGCCCGTCGATCTCGACGCTGAGGTTGACGTACTGGCCGGCTTTGACGGTATGGGCGGACGTGAAGCTGTCATTCGGAGCCAGGGTGAGGGTGACGCTGCGCGCGGTGGTGCGGCGCGTGTCGATCACCTTGGCGCGGGCCTCCCCCAGCGTCCAGGTCGGCGCCACCAGCTCGGTGTACCGGTCGACGCCGTGCGGGCCGGTGAGCAGATCGAGAAGGTCTGAACCCAAGACTCGCTTCCGAAAAGTCCGAGCGAGGGCTCGACCCGAAGTCTGAGCGGTTTGAGTGAACATATGTACACTGTGGGACCATACCCCCCGGTCAGTCAAGGGTTTCCGCAGGTCTGTGGTAGGGTTCACATAGTGAACAGCCGTACTCCTAGCTCACGGGTGCGCGGTTCTGGTCGCGAGCGCACGCGCGAAAGTCGGTCGCGTGAGGAGCGCAAGGAGGCGACCCGTCGCGCAATCATCGCCGCGGCACTCAAGCTGCTGCAGGACCGCAGCTTTTCCAGTCTCAGCCTGCGCGAGGTGACCCGCGAGGTCGGTATCGTGCCGGCCGCGTTCTATCGCCACTTCGAGTCGATGGAGGCGCTCGGGCTGGTCTTGATCGACGAGTCATTCCGCAGCTTGCGCGACACCCTGCGCGACGCGCGTGCCGGCAAGCTCGACCCGAACCGGGTGATCGAATCATCCGTCGAGATCCTGGTCGCCAGTGTTGCGCAGCGGCGGGAACACTGGCGATTCATTGCCCGTGAACGCAACAGCGGTCTCGCTGTGCTGCGTTATGCGATCCGCACCGAGATCCGGTTGATCACGTCCGAACTGGCCACCGACCTGGCGCGCTTCCCGCGGCTGCACGAGTGGACCACTGAGGATCTCAACGTGCTCGCGACCCTGTTCGTCAACGCGATGATCGTCATCGCGGAGGCGATCGAGGATGCGCAGAGCGCCGAAACGCTGGAAGACATTCGGCGGCTCGCCGTCAAGCAGCTACGGATGATCGCCATCGGCATCGCCGGCTGGAAGAGCAAGCCTTAGCGGCGCCGCACTCGGAGTGAACAGTCGAACACTGGCTACCTCACTCCGTGATCTGAGTGAAGTCCGGCGCTCCGTTCTCGTCGACGACCTCGTACAGGGACTGACCGTCTTCGGGCGCTCCGTCGATCTGGCCCCGGTGGGCGCGTCCGGGACGACCGTCGGCGAGCGCATCCCCACCTTCCGCGGGGAAGTCGGGCGAGATGTCCGGCTCCTCTTCCGCCAGCCGGGCGTCCAGCGATTCGCCCTCGCGCTCCTCCCGCGCGGTCATGCCGAACCGGTTCGCTTCGCTCCAGTCCTCGGGCGGGTCGACGACGATGTCGCCGTCGTCATTGTGCAACTCGTCGGAGTCGGTGCCTTCGCTCGCGTTCAACGTGTCACCGGGGCCGCCTTCCTCGGGGAAGTCCGAGGGGTCCACCAGCTCGTCGGCTTGGGGGTTTTCGCTCATGCGGGAACGGTTGCCCGCCGGGTCGGGGGGTTAAACCCCGCTCCTAGCGCGGCGACCGCCACATCGCCCACATGGTTGGCCCGCCGTCGGGGACGACGATCTCGCGGGTCACCGTGAAGCCGAAACGTTCGTAGTACGGCACGTTTTCGGGCTTACTCGACTCGAGGTAGGCCGGACAGTATTCGGCGTCGCAGCGATCCAGCCGCGACCGCATCAACGCCTGCCCGAACCCCCGCCCGCGCACCGACGGGTCGCTCCCGATCACGGCGAGATACCAGTGCGGCTCTTCGGGATGCATGCGCTTCATGAGCTCCTGCAGGCCGCGTGCCCTCGCCGTGCGCAGGCCGAACACCCGCAGAAACGTCGGAATCATCGCCAGTTCGCCCCGACGGGTCTCGCGCCATTGGTTCGGCGGATCCCACAGCGCGGCCGCGCCGATGTCCGGTCCGTCGCAGGCCACCTCGACGCCGCCGCAGCCCAGATGGTGGTGGCGGGTCATCGTCGCGAACAACCGGTGCAGGTTGGCGGCCCGGTCCTTCGGGTCGGGCAGCAGCCACGTTGTTACCGGGTCGTCGTAGAAGGCCCGGCCCAGGGTGAGTGAAAGGTCGCGGACGTCGGCCTTCCGCGCCGGCCGTGGCTGGGGAGTCATCCGAGTCAGGCTAGCGGGTGAACCACATTCGGGTGTCATCACCGAAGCGGCGGGTACGTTAGGGCGGTGACCGGCGTTTCGCGTCGCGCATTCGGGCGGATGGCCGCCGGGGCGGGCATGCTCGGCACGGCCGGGCTGCCGGCCGGCTGTGGGCGGCCGGAACATGACCACGGCGCCCCCGCCGCCCCGCCGCCGCCCGCGGTCAAACGGGTGGGCGTGGTGCTCTCGCACGAGCAGTTCCGCACCGACCAGCTGGTGGCGCAAGCGCAGGCGGCCGAACAGGCCGGGTTTCAGTATGTCTGGGCCAGCGACCACATCCAGCCGTGGCAGGACAACGAGGGCCATTCGATGTTCCCCTGGCTGACGCTCGCGCTGGTGGGCAACGCCACCAGCCGCATCGGGTTCGGCACCGGAGTCACCTGCCCCACCTACCGTTATCACCCGGCCGTGGTGGCACAGGCCTTCGCCTCGCTGGCCATCCTCAGCCCCGGCCGGGTGTTCCTGGGGGTCGGCACCGGGGAACGGCTCAACGAACAGGCGACCACCAACACGTTCGGCAAATACGCCGAGCGCCACGACCGGCTGGTCGAGGCGATCAAGATGATCCGCGAATTGTGGAGCGGATCGCGAACGTCGTTCGCGGGCCGCTACTTTCAGACCAACTCGTTGAAGATCTACGACACACCGGCCACACCGCCACCGATCTTCGTGGCGGCCAGCGGACCCAAAAGCGCGACCATGGCGGGTCAATACGGTGACGGTTGGATCGGTCAAGCGCGTGATGTCACGAATCCCGCGCTGGTGGCCGCATTCGGCGCCGGCGCGGAGGCCGCCGGCCGCGACCCGGGCAGCCTGGGCAAGCGCGCGGAGCTGTTCGCTGTCGTCGGCGATAACACCGAGGCGACGACGGCCGCCGGCCTGTGGCGCTTCACCGCCGGCGCCGTCGACCAGCCGAATCCGGTCGAAATCCAGCGCGCCGCCGCGGTCAATCCCATCGACAAGGTGCTCGCCAATTGGACCGTCGGCACCGACCCGGCCGCCCACATCAACGCCGTGCAAACGGTCCTCGACGCCGGCGCCGTGCCGTTTCTGCATTTCCCCCAGAGCAATCCGCTGACGGCGATCGACTTCTACCGCACCAACGTCTTGCCCAAGTTGCACTAGACGGAACCGGGCTCGACGACCTACCCCGGGCGAGACCGGTTGAAACGACGCTCTTTTGCCACAACCGCACTGGCGCCAGCGCCGCGGGCGGCCGTTTCAACGCCACGGGCCAGGGTATCCGCAGGCCACTTCGAGTGACAAGCCCAACTGGAAGGCAACGCATGGATGCAATCACTTTTCTTCGCCAGGACCACAAAAGTGTCCTCGGTCTGTTCGAGACGCTCGACGGAGCGCCGTCGGGCTCGGGCGCCCAAGCGAGCGGCCTGGAAACCGTGGTGAACAACCTCATCATCGCCGAGTCGCAACACGAAGCCATTGAGGAGCAATTCTTTTGGCCGGCGGTGCGCGAGGCCATCGGTGATGGAATCGTCGACAAGGCGATCGAGCAGGAGCAGGCCGGTAAGCAACTCTTGCAGCGGCTCGAGGACGGCAAGCCCGGCGAGCCGGACTATCACGAGGCGTTGCAGGAGTTCGTCAAAGCCGGCCGCGAGCACATCGCCTACGAGCAGGACGTGGTGTGGCCGCAGGTCGAGCTGGCGATCAGCCGACAAGAGTTGGAGAAGATCGGCGAAAAGCTGGAGCAGGCAAAGAAGATCGCTCCTACCCGCCCCCATCCGGGCACCCCGCCCAACCCGGCGGTGCTCAAGACGGTGGGGATGGGGGCGGCGGTCGTCGACCACGTGCGCGACGCGTTGACCGGCCGCGCGGAGGACAACCCGCCGGACCCGCAGGTCAAGTAGAAACTCGAAGGCCGGGCGTTGGATCCTCAACGCCCGGCCTTCTTGTCTCCAACTAGCTTGTGGGACTGTGTTGTTCGTGCGTGAAGGGTTTCTCTGCCGTGATGGCGGGCGAACCCTGCGGGTTCTGTTGCGCGCCCTGGTTCTGCCGAGTGGTGCCGCCGAGCCACTGCTGTTCGGGCTTCTCGACGTAGTCCCACTCCATACCCTTGGGCCACGGCCCCTGGCCCTCGTTCCACGGGCCGCGGATCGATTCGCCGCCACCGTTGGACATGTTGAACGCGACGTTCTGGAAGCGCGGGTCGCCCGGCAACTGCCCCGGCGGGAAGTTAACCGGTAGCTCGTTGAGCGCCGCGGTGAACTGCTGGTAGTGCGTCACCTCGCGCGTCATCAAAAAGCTGAGGGTGTCCTGCACACCGGGATCGTCCGTGTACTGCTTGAGGTACTCGTACACGATCTTCGCGCGCGATTCGGCGGCCAAGTTGCTGCGCAGATCCACCGTGGGATCGCCGTTGGCGTTGACGTAGGAGCCCATCCAGGGCACGCCCTGGGAGTTGCTCACATCCGGGCTGCCCCCGTTCAGCGCGAGATAAAGCGGGTTGACCGCGACTTGATGAATGATCTGGTCGCGACCGTCGCCGCTGGCCACCGCCGGCATCCAGTCACACGTCTCGTTGGCGATCTTCAGGTTGTCGTTGAGACCGTCCAGCAACATAGTGATCATCGACCCGACCATTTCCAGGTGACTGAGCTCTTCGGTGGCGATGTCCATGAAAAGGTCGTACAGCTTCGGGTTCTTGCCGCGCAGGACGAACGCCTGGGTGAAGTACTGCATGGCAGCCTTGAGTTCACCGTTGGCGCCGCCAAACTGCTCCTGCAGCAACGTCGCGAACCGCGGGTCCGGCTTGTCGACTCTGACCTCAAATTGAAGATCTTTGTTGTGAACGAACACTGGGGTCTCCCTAGGCTTGTCGAGAAGGTTATGGTCTCGCCGGATACCCGCGGTCTGGGTCACCAAACTGGGGCGACAGCAACCGCGCAGGCGCCTGCAAGGGGTCTGCCGGAAGGCGCCCGCGTGAGGCGGCGGGAGGCACATCGTGGACAATCCCGGTTATGGACCTATCGGACCCGAGTTCCCGGCATGAGCTGGCGATGCGGATGGCCGAGCTGGCCCGCGACACCGCCGCCCCGCGCTCGCTCGACCAGGTTCTCACCGACGTGACCACCGCCGCGGTGGAGCTGATACCGGCGGCGGACGTCGCGGGAGTGCTGCTGATCAAGGGGGGCGAGGACTTCGAGTCGGTCGCGGACACCCACAGCCTGGCCGCGGAGCTCGACAAGCTGCAGCACGACTTCAATGAGGGCCCCTGTCACGACGCCGCCCTGAAGCAGACGATCGTGCGGACCGATGACCTCCGCAACGAACCCCGCTGGCCGAGTTACGCGCCGGCTGCCGTGGAACGCGGCGTGCTGAGCAGCCTGTCGTTCAAGCTGTATACCGCCGAGCGCACGGCGGGGGCGCTGAACCTGTTCAGCTACCGGGCCGACGTGTGGGACACCGAGGCCGAAACCATCGGCACCGTCTTCGCCGCACACGCGGCGTCGGCGATCATGGCGAGCCGCCACGGGCAGCAGATGCAATCGGCCCTGTCTACGCGCGACCGCATCGGCCAGGCCAAGGGCATCATCATGGAGCGTTATGGCGTGGACGAGCTGCGCGCATTCGACCTGCTGCGCCGCCTGTCTCAAGAAAGTCAGGTCAAGCTCATCGACATCGCGCAGCGCGTCATCGATACCCGCAACGCGGACTGATTCCCGCCGCCGCCATCTACGATGGGGTGGCTTCATCGACGAGGCCGGCGCGGCGCTGCGCCGGGGAACGGGTGGCCACCGTGTGGGATTTCGAAACAGACCCGGAATATCAGGCAAAGCTCGACTGGGTCGAAAAGTTCATGGTCGACGAGCTCGAGCCGCTCGATCTGGTCGCGCTCGATCCCTATGACAAGAAGAACGCCGAAATGATGGCGATCCTGCGGCCGTTACAGCAGCAGGTGAAGGATCAGGGGCTGTGGGCCGCGCATCTGCGGCCGGAGCTCGGCGGCCAGGGCTTCGGCCAGGTCAAGCTCGCGCTGCTCAACGAGATCCTCGGCCGTTCCCGCTGGGCGCCGTCGGTGTTCGGCTGCCAGGCGCCGGATTCCGGCAACGCCGAGATTCTCGCGATGTTCGGCACCGACGACCAAAAGGGCCGCTACCTGCAACCGTTGCTCGACGGCGAGATCACCTCGTGCTACTCGATGACCGAGCCGCAGGGCGGTTCCGATCCCGGACAATTCGTCACCGCCGCCACCCGCGACGGCGACCACTGGGTCATCAACGGGGAGAAGTGGTTCTCCACCAACGCCAAGCACGCCTCGTTCTTCATCGTCATGGCCGTGACCAACCCCGAGTCGCGCACGTACGACAAGATGTCTCTGTTCATCGTCCCGGCCGAGACACCGGGCATCGAGATCGTCCGCAACGTGGGCGTGGGAGCCGAGTCGTCGGCGCGCGCCAGCCACGGGTATGTCCGCTACATCGACGTGCGCGTTCCGGCCGACCATGTGCTGGGCGGCGAGGGTCAGGCGTTCATGATCGCGCAGACCCGGCTTGGGGGTGGGCGCATCCATCATGCGATGCGCACAATCGCGTTGGCGCGCAGCGCCTTTGACATGATGTGCGAGCGCGCCGTGTCCCGAAAGACGCGACACGGGCGACTCTCCGATTTTCAGATGACCCAGGAGAAGATCGCGGACAGCTGGATACAGATCGAGCAGTTCCGGCTGCTGGTGCTGCGCACGGCGTGGCTGATCGACAAGCACCACGACTACCAGAAGGTGCGTCGCGACATCGCGGCGGTCAAGGTGGCCATGCCCCAGGTGCTGCATGACGTCGTGCAGCGGGCCATGCACCTGCACGGCGCGCTGGGCGTTTCCGACGAGATGCCGTTCGTCAAGATGATGGTGGCGGCCGAGTCGCTGGGCATCGCCGATGGCGCCACCGAACTGCACAAGATGACGGTGGCACGCCGCACCTTGCGCGAATATCAGCCGGTGACAACGCCATTCCCGTCCGCGCACATACCCACCCGGCGCGCGGAAGCCCAGGCGCGACTGGCCGAGCGGCTCGAGCATTCCGTCGCGGAGTTCTGACCCGGCTCTCCCCGGCAGCGTCACGACACATAAACCTCAGCGCCGACACGCCGTAAAGCGCCGCCGTGGTTTATGTCTCGCGGCAGTGGCTCACGAGACGTAGCGGACGATGCTCTCGGCCACACACGCCGGCTTCGGCGCGCCCTCGATCTCGACGGTGGTGGACATGGTCGCCTGCACGGCACCGTTTCCGACGTCGTCAACGCTGACCAGCGACGTCTGCGCGCGCACACGGGAGCCGACGGGCACCGGGGCGGGGAAGCGAACCTTGTTGAGACCGTAGTTGATTGCGAGCTTGATGCCGTTGACCGCGTAGATCTGGTGCTGCAGGCGCGGCAACAGGGCCAGGGTCATGAAACCGTGGGCGATCGTCCCGCCGAAAGGACCGGCGGCGGCGCGTTCCGGATCGACGTGGATCCACTGGTGATCGCCGGTCGCGTCGGCGAACAGGTTGACGTCTTCCTGGGTGATGGTCACCCAGTCGCTGTGGCCGATGGTTTCGCCGGCTGCCGCCGCGAGTTCGGCTACTGATTCGAAGGTGCGCATTGAGGTTTCTCCTTGACTCCGGGCGCTAAGGATAGCGCCGGGGGCATCCGGCATCGCCGTTCGGCCCGTCGAGTCTGCCGCGAGAACCGGAATTCGTTTCACGGTGATCGCCCGGGGAAGCCCTGTGTGCACACGCAACAACCCGAAGGGGAACGGCATGACCGAACGCAAGAAGCGCGCGATCGAATCGGAGGCGCATGGGTCACGAACGCGCGTCACCGCCGCGGAAGACGACTGGACGTCCCGGCGGCCCTCGGAACGAATCCGTGAAGCCGCATTCACGCGTCTGAACGTTCCGATCATCGGGCAGGTGCGGGTGCCGCACCCCGACCATCTCGCCTTCTATGGTGGATTGGCCGCACTCGCGGCGCTTCAGATCCTCGAGTGGCCCATGGCCCTGGTGCTCGGCGCCGGCCAGGCGCTGGCAGAAAGCCAACACAACCGCGTCGTCCGCGGATTCGGCGACGCCTTGGGCGAGGCTTGACCGATCCTGCGGGAAGTCGACAGCGCAGTGCACGCTGGTTTGGCGGCGCATGCACTGGGAACCCCGTCGGAAGTCAAGACCCGCACCGGAAGGAAGCAAATGGGAGAGCCGAAGGGCCACAAGACGGAGTCCGACGTCGAACCGGAGGCTCACGAGTCACGGTCACGCGCCGCGGCCGGCGAGGCCGACGGCTCGTACGTAGGAGCGGCCGGCTCGGACGATTCTTTCGATGCCGGGGAATCGGGTGCCGAAGCGCGGAGCCAGCAGGGCTGACTCCCGACCCCTCCGCGGACCGGTTACCGGAGTGCGCCGATCGCGGCCTGCAATTTGGTGGTGGCCTGATCCGCAACCTCCTGCAGGGCGCCCTGCTCGCCTGTCACCCGGACCATGAGTTGGGGATCCATGGCTTCGACCAGAACCGCGTCGTTTTCGGCGGGGTCGGTTCGCACCACGACGTTGCACGGCAATAATTGGCCGATCTGGCGGTGAATGCCCAGCGCGCGATGCGCCAACACCGGGTTACAGGCACCCAGGATCACATAGTCCTCCATGTCCTCCCCGAGCTTGTTCTTCAGGGTGGCCTTGACGTCGATAGTGGTCAGCACTCCGAAGCCCTGTTCGGCCAGAGCCTTAGTGGTCTGTTCCACCGCGTCCTCAAACGAGGTGTGCAATGTGGCGCTCAATCCTGATGTCATTTCTTCCTCCTCGGTGTTTCGATCTACCCGGAATTTCATTCGGCGCTAGGGCGATTCGCGCCCGGCGCGGTCACAACTAACCCGCGGCGCGCGGGCGCTGCAGCTGGCTGAATTCGGCAGTCGCGGCCAAAGTCGTGACCGCGTCGAAGAGTGCGATCGAGGCTGCCGGGTCGGGTAACGCCGTGAGGACCGGACCGAAGAACGCGTGCCCGTCGATGCGCAAAATCGGACTGCCCCCGGTTTCCCCGAGCGCATCCTGTCCCGCCCGGTGCGCTTGCCGCACGAGTCCGTCTAGGGATTCATCCCCGATTGCCGCGGCGGTGGTGTCGCGCGCGCCCACAGTGGCCAAAACGTGGGCGACCAGATCGTCGTCGAGCGGTTCGGAGCGGTCGAAGTACCGCTCACCGAAGGCGAAGTACGCGTCGGCCCACCCGGGGGCGCCCTTTTCGCGCGCTATAGCGGCCATCAGCCGGCCTACGTGTTGCGAGTCGCGCATGCGGGCCTGCTGAGGTGGCGGCAGTTCTCGTCCCTCGTTGAGCACCGCCAGATTCATCAGTTGCCAATCGACGGCAATGCCGGTCTTCTCGGCGACGGCGCGCAACCATCGTGCGGTGTTCCACGAAAACGGGCACACCGGGTCCAACCACAGGGTCACCCTCGTCGGTTCCATTGGTCTTCCCCTCTCGTCAAGGCCGGCCGTCAGGCCAGGCTCAGGAACAGCTTCTCCAGCTCATCGATCGACACGGCCGGCCCGTCGGTGGGACTACCCTCCGGTCGGGCGATGCAGTCGCGCAGCCCCGAGGCAATGATCTTGAAGCCGGCGCGATCCAGTGCCCGCGACACCGCGGCCAGTTGGGTGACGACGTCCTTACAACTGCGGCCCTGCTCGATCATCGCGATGACGCCCCCGAGCTGACCGTGCGCGCGACGCAGTCGGGCCAGGACGGCATCCATGTCGCCGGGGTCGTGAACTTCGTTAGCCATGACTCCTTCATACCATACCCTCGGGGGTATACATGGCGCGTTGGCCGATACCCCACCGGGTATGGTACTAATTGCGCTGGGTTCAAGTCGCGACTCGCGGGTACCAGTCACGCGATCACGTGCGGCGTGTGCCCGCTGGCCCTCAACTGCGGGCCAAACGGCCCTATTCGCCGCGGCGACGCGGGCTGAGACTCCGTACCAGAACGACCAGGTCACGAGGGAAGGAAACGGCAGTGTCCACGTTTCTCAGACGGGCGTGGGTGCCGCTGGTCGTCGTGACGGCAGTCGCTCTCGGTGGCATCGCCGTCGAGCGGCTCCGCGGCGTCTTCGGCTCCGACGCGATCTTCACCGCGACGGGCCGCAGCGCCGAACCACTCGAAGCCTCGCACATCAAGCAGGTGACCTACGAGGTCTACGGCCCAAGTGACACAACGGGAACCGTGAGCTACCTAGACAACAACGCGCGGCCGGAACAGGCGAACTTCACCGCTCTGCCGTGGACCTTCACGGTGACCACAACGGTGCCGGCCGTGATCGCCAGCCTGGTGGCACAGGGCAACAGCGACGACATCGGATGCCGCATCACCGTCAACGGCGTGGTCAAGGACCAGCGCTCCTCGGCCGGGCGCCACGCCCAAACTTCCTGTCTGGTGAAGGCCGCATGAACACCGAAACCGAAGCCCGTCCGAAATTCATGCGGTTCGTCCGCAAGTTCGCCTGGCCCATCATCATCGGCTGGCTACTACTCACCGTCGCCCTGAACGTGCTCGTGCCGCCGATCGAGTCGGTCGCGCGGAACCACGCGGTGACCATGTCGCCCCAGGACGCTCCGGCGATGATCGCCGCCAAGCGCATCGGCGCGACCTTCCACGAGTCCGACTCCGACAGCATCGCGATGATCGTCCTGGAGAGCGACAGACCGCTCGGCGACGAGGCGCACCGCTATTACGACGGCTTGGTGAACAAGCTGCAGGCCGACCCCAAGCACGTGCAGCACGTCCAGAACGTCTGGGGCGATCCGCTCACCGCCGCCGGTGTCCAGAGCCGCGACGGCAAGGCCGCCTACGTCCAACTCAACCTGGCCGGCAACCAGGGCAGCACCCTGGGCAACCAGTCAGTCGACGCGGTGCGGAAGATCGTCGACAAGTCAGAGCCCCCCAAGGGACTCAGGGTCTACGTCACCGGTCCGGCCCCCTTGACCACGGACATGAACGAGGCCGCCGACAAGAGCATGTTCAAGATGATGGGCGTCACCGGTGTGGTCATCATGATCATGCTGTTCATCGCCTATCGTTCGGTCAGCACCGTCCTTCTGGTCCTGGTCATGGTCGGTTTCGAAATGGGCACGGCGCGGGGGCTCGTCGCGCTGCTTGGAAACAACGAGCTGTTGGGATTCTCGACGTTCGTCGTTGCGATGCTGTCCTCGTTGGCCATCGCGGCGGGCACGGACTACGCGATCTTCCTCATCGGCCGCTACCAGGAGGCGCGTCAGGCCGGTCAAGACCGAGAAACCGCCTACTACACCATGTTTCGCGGGACCTCGCACATCATCCTGGGCTCGGGGTTGACGATCGCAGGCGCCACGTTGTGCCTTCACCTGGCGCGCCTGTCGTACTTTCGGGCGCTGGGCATCCCGTCCGCCTTGGGCCTGCTCGTCGTCGTGGCCGGAGCGATGACCGCGGCCCCAGCCGTCGTCGCGGTGGCCACCCGGTTCGGCTTGCTCGACCCGAGACGGATGATCAAGACGCGCGGTTGGCGGCGGGTCGGCACCGCCACCGTGCGCTGGCCCGGCCCCGTCTTCGCGGCGTCGCTCGTCATCGCGATCGTCGGGATCCTCATCATGCCGAGCATGAAGGTCAGCTACAACGACCGCTTCTACATACCCCACGGTCTCCCGTCGAGCGTCGGCTACGCGGCCGCGGAGCGCCATTTCAGCGCCGCCACAATGAATCCCGACATCCTCATGATCGAAAGCGATCACGACATGCGGAACGGCGGCGACATGATCATCCTCGACAGGCTAGCCAAAGACATCTTTCGCGCACCCGGAATCGCGATGGTGCAGAGCATCACCCGGCCATTGGGCGGCCCGATCGAACACACCTCCATACCGTTCCAGATCAGCGCCCAGTCGATCCCGATCCAGCAGAACCTGCAATTCATGCGGGACCGCACCGACGACATGCTCAAGATGAGCGACGACCTCGGCGCCATGATCGTCTCGATGCGGCGGATGCAGGACCTGGTCGGGCAGATGAGCGGCGCGACGCATCACATGGTCGGCGACATGCACGAGATGCAGGCCACGCTGGACGAGATGCGTGACCACCTTGCGGATTTCGACGATTTCGCCCGCCCGTTCCGCGGCTATCTGTATTGGGAACAGCACTGTTTCAACATCCCCGTGTGCTGGGCCGCGAGGTCGGTGTTCGAGGCGATCGATGGTGTGGACAAGTTCAGCGAGAACATGCGCACGCTGATCAATGACGTGAACAACGTCGACGCGATATTGCCCCAGATGCTCGCCGAGTTCCCGCCGATCATCGCCGTCGCCCAGTCGATGCAGGGCACTCTGCTCACGATGCACAGCAGCTTCTCCGGTCTGGTCACCCAAATGGCGCAGATGACCGACACGGCCAGCGCGATGGGTCAGGCATTCGACGCGTCCCGCAGCGGCGACTACTTCTACCTGCCCCCGGAAGCGTTCCAGAATCCCGACTTTCAGCGTGGCCTGAAGCTGTTCCTGTCGCCGGACGGCAAGGCCGCGCGCTTCATCATCACCCACGACGCGGACCCGGCAACGCCGGCGGGCATTTCGGCGGTCATGCCGGAACTGGCCGCCGCGCATCAAGCGGTGAAGGGTACGACGCTGACGGGCGCCAAGTTCTATCTCGCGGGCACGGCGGCCATCTACCGTGACATCCAGTCGGGCTCCCACTACGACCTGCTGATCGTGGGGCTCGCGGCGCTGACGCTGATCTTCGTCGTGATGCTGATCATCACGCGTGCCCTGGTCGCATCCCTGGTGATCGTCGGCACGGTGCTGCTCTCGCTGGGTGCCGCCTTCGGGCTGTCGGTGTTGGTGTGGCAACACCTGTTGGGCCTCGAATTGAACTGGATCGCACCGGTATTCGGCCTGATCATTCTGCTGGCGGTCGGATCCGACTACAACCTGCTGCTGGTTTCCCGGTTCCAGGAGGAGATCGGCGCCGGACTGAAGACCGGCATCATCCGCTCGATGGGCGGGACGGGTGGCGTGGTCACCTCCGCGGGTCTGGTCTTCGCCTTCACCATGATGTCGATGGTCGCCAGCGACCTGCGCTCGATCGGCCAGGCCGGCAGCACGATCGGTCTCGGGCTGCTGTTCGACACGTTGATCGTGCGCTCGCTGATGACGCCGTCGATCGCGGCACTGCTGGGGCGTTGGTTCTGGTGGCCGATGCGGGTGCGGCCCCGCCCCGCCAGCGAAATGCTGCGGCCCTTCGGGCCCCGCCGCCTCGTTCGTTCGCTTCTTCTCGGCGAGGAAGCCGACGCGCCAATCACCAAGCCCGAAAAAGCGATGGCGTCCACGGCGAGGTAACGACCAGGGACGGCAAGATGGGGTTGTGCGGCTGCTGCTGATATCCGATACCCACGTCCCCAAGCGCGCCCGCGACCTGCCCCCACGGGTTTGGGATGAGGTGGACGCGGCCGACGTGGTCGTGCACGCCGGTGATTGGGTGGCGCCCGCGCTGCTCGACGAACTCGAAACCAGGTCGGCGCGGCTGGTGGCCTGCTGGGGCAACAACGACGGGCCGGCCCTGCGGGCGAGGCTGCCGGAACGGGCGGACGTGACGCTGGCGGGTGTGCGATTCACGGTCGTGCACGAGACCGGTGCGGCGACGGGCCGCGAGGCCCGGATGTCGCGGTTGTATCCGGGCACCCAGGTCCTGGTGTTCGGGCACAGCCACATCCCCTGGGACACCCGCTCCGACACCGGCCTGCGCCTGCTCAATCCGGGCTCGCCGACGGATCGGCGCCGCCAGCCGTTCTGCACCTACATGACCGCCGACGTCGCCGACGGGACCCTCGCCGACGTGGTCCTGCATCGCCTTACGAAGTAACGGGTACTTACCTGCTGCACAGCCTCCACACATAGATAGCTCGGCTACAGAGGTATTATGGGCAAGGTGAAGTCAAGTACCGACGTGGTCACCGAGGTGTTTCGCGTCGTCGGCAGATTCCGTCGGCAACTCCGGCGGTCAGCCGGCCGCGGCTTCGATTCGTCGCGGCTGACCGAGTCGCAGTCCGAGCTGCTGTGGCTGGTGGGCAGGCGGCCGGGTATTTCGGTCAACGCCGCCGCCGCCGAACTCGGCCTGGCGCCCAACACCGCTTCCACCCTGGTCTCCAAGCTGGTATCCGGCGGGTTGCTGATGCGCACCGTCGGGGACACGGACCGCCGGGTCGGCCGGCTACACCTCGCCGAGCCCGCCCAGCAGATCGTCGACACGTCCCGGGCAGCGCGTCGAGCGGTGCTGGCCGAGGTGCTCGCCGAACTCGACGACGACCAAATCGAGTCTTTGACAAGAGGATTGGAGGTCATTGAGATGATGACCCAGACACTGCAGGAGCGACGGCCATGAGCGCAGCACTGCCGATGGCGATCGATGCCAAAGGCCTGACCTATCGGTACGGCCAGTTCACCGCCGTCAACGACGTGACGTTGCAGGTGCGGCCGGGTGAAACCATGGGCCTGCTCGGTCCCAACGGGGCCGGGAAGACGACCATGGTCCGGATGCTCACCACGCTGGCGCCGGTGCAGCAGGGTGAACTGCGCATCTTCGGGTTGGACGCCCGCCGCCAAACCACCGACATTCGCAGCAACATCGGCTATGTGCCGCAACAACTCTCGATCGAGCCCGCATTGACCGGCCGGCAGAATGTCGAATGGTTCGCGCGGCTCTACGGTGTGCCCCGGGCCGCGCGCTCCGATCGGGTCGGGCAGGCGCTGGACGCCATGGACCTGCTTGACGTTGCCGACCGGCTGGCCTCCGCCTATTCCGGCGGCATGGTCCGCCGACTCGAGGTGGCGCAGGCGCTCGTGAACCGCCCGTCGCTGCTGGTTCTCGACGAACCGACCGTCGGGCTGGACCCGATTGCGCGCGACGGCGTCTGGACACAGGTGCAGAAGATGCAGGCGCAGTTCGGGATGACCGTGCTGCTGACCACCCACTACATGGAAGAGGCCGACGCGTTGTGCGATCGCGTCGCACTGATGCACCAGGGTGAGTTGCGGGCGGTGGGCACGCCCGCCAAGTTGAAGTCGACGGTGTCGCCCCGCGCGACCCTCGAGGACGTGTTCCGCCACTATGCCGCCTCGGACTTGGCGGACGAGCCGGCCGAACCGTTCCGTGAAATCCGTTCTGCCAGAAAGGTTGCGCGCCGTGTCGGTTGATAGTGCCATGCCGGGCACCCTGGTCCGCGCGCCGCGCGGTTGGCAACGGGTCGGTGCCGTGTCGAGCCGCATCGGCGCGTTCGCGATCGTCGAACTGCAGAAGCTGCAGCACGACAGGACCGAGCTCGTCACCCGGATGGTGCAGCCGGCGCTGTGGCTGCTGATTTTCGGCACCACCTTCAGCCACCTGCACGTCATCCAGACCGGATCGGTGTCCTACCTAGCCTTCCTGGCGCCCGGGATCATCGCCCAGTCGGCGCTGTTCATCTCGATCTTCTATGGGATACAGATCATTTGGGATCGAGACGCGGGCGTCCTGGCCAAGCTGATGGTGACGCCGGCACCCGCGTCGGCGCTGATCACCGGCAAGGCGTTTGCGGCCGGGGTGCGCTCGGTTGCTCAGGTGGTCGGCGTGATGGCGTTGGCGTATCTGATGAATGTCGGCCTGACGGCCAACCCGCTGCGGATTCTGGCGGCGATGGCCGTCGTCATGCTCGGTGCCGCGTTCTTCGCCTGCCTGTCGATGACGCTGGCCGGCCTGGTGCGTAATCGCGATCGCCTGATGGGAATCGGCCAGGCGATCACGATGCCGCTGTTCTTCGCCTCCAACGCGTTGTACCCGGTCGACGTGATGCCGAGGTGGCTGCACGTGCTGAGCAGGGTCAACCCGCTCAGCTACGAGGTCAACGCCCTACGGGGGCTGCTCATCGGCACGCCATTCAACGCGGTGGACCTCGTCGTGCTGGTGGTTGCCGCGGTGCTCGGAATCGCCGCGGCGTCAACGTTATTGCGCCGACTCGTCGCCTAGGGAAGGCGTCCGGCGCTAGCCGATGTGCCGCCCGTTGGGAAGGTCGGCGTTCGGTTCCGATAGCCAATCGTTATCCAACGGTGACGATTCCGGCCTGACTCCCAATCGTTAGCCAACCGCGATGTGAAGCTCCGGCCGTGACAGGCGAATCGAGCCCTCCCCACGTGTTTCACTGCCCAGCGAACAGATTCGACCGCCGCACATGGCAGATGAAAGTTGGGATGGGTAGAGAGCTATGAAGTTCTTCGAAGAGTTGCGGAAGTTGCGTGGCGCCGCGGCGACCATGCCGCGCCAGCTGGCGGTCGCGGCTGTGGGGGCTGCCCTGGTGTCCGGCCTCGTCACCGCCGCAGGCGGCGCGGCCACCGCGGGGGCGTTCTCGAAGCCGGGGCTGCCGGTGGAGTACCTGGAGGTGCCGTCACCGTCGATGGGCCGCAACATCAAGGTTCAGTTCGAGGGCGGCGGACCGCACGCGGTGTACCTGCTCGACGGCCTGCGGGCCCAGGACGACTACAACGGCTGGGACATCAACACCCCCGCCTTCGAGGAGTTCTACCAATCCGGCCTGTCGGTGGTGATGCCGGTCGGCGGGCAGTCCAGCTTCTACACCAACTGGTACCAGCCGTCGTCGGGCAACGGTCAGAACTACACCTACAAGTGGGAGACGTTCCTGACCCAGGAGATGCCGCTGTGGCTGCAGGCCAACAAGCAGATCTCCCCGGCCGGCAACGCCGCGGTGGGCCTGTCGATGTCGGGCGGCTCCGCCCTGATCCTGGCCGCGTACTACCCGCAGCAATTCCCTTACGCCGCTTCGCTTTCGGGCTTCCTCAACCCGTCCGAGGGCTGGTGGCCGACGCTGATCGGGCTGGCGATGAACGACTCGGGTGGCTACAACGCCAACAGCATGTGGGGACCGTCCACTGACCCGGCGTGGAAGCGCAACGACCCGATGCTGCAGATTCCGCGGCTGGTCGCCAACAACACCCGGATCTGGGTCTACTGCGGCAACGGGACCCCCAGCGACCTCGGCGGCGACAACATGCCGGCCAAGTTCCTGGAAGGCCTCACGCTGCGCACCAACCAGCAGTTCCAGAACACCTACGCGGCCGCGGGCGGACGCAACGGGACGTTCAACTTCCCGGCCAACGGGACGCACTCGTGGCCCTACTGGAACCAGCAATTGCTCGCGATGAAGCCCGACATCCAGCAGGTGCTGCTGGCCAGCAACACCACGGCCCAGCCGGCGCAACCGGCGCAGCCGGCACAGCCAGCCGCCTGACCCCCGACCAGCATCGGCAGTAGCGCACCGGTCAGCGCTACTGCCGATGCTTTTTGTCGGACCGTTGCATCAACAGAGCGCGCCGGTCCTGGTGAAAGTAGGTGTACCCGGTCGTTACCGCACAAAGGGACGTGGCCATCACCAGCATCCAGGTCCCGTTGACGACCACGCTGATGAAGCCGCCCACCGCCGCGCCCACGACAAAGCTGGCCAACAGCAGGAAGTAACCGAGCCAGTCCGAGACGCTTCCACCACCAGCGATGTGACGCTCGATGCCCTGGCCCATCTTGACGGTCGTGCCGGTCACATAGCTCAACGGCACCGAAACCTCACCATCTTTGACAAAAGAGGTGTTCAACGCCCCGGTGCCGAACGCCAGCAGCATCATCGGCAAGAAATCGACGAGATTCTCTTCCCAGCCCTCATCAAGGACGTCGACCACGGTGGCGGCCGCCAGACTGAAGGTGGTCAGCACCGTCGGGCCGTGCGGATGGTCCACCCAGAAAAATCGCCGGCACAGTGACGCAACGATCACGCCGACGACGAACGCCGCAATGAGCAGCCCCGCGCTTGCGGCTAGCCAGCCTTGCCCGGTGAAGTACCCGAGCACGGCACGTTGGGCGTTGCCGGTGATGAAAACCACGAAATAGCCCGCGGAGTGGGTGAAGGAGATCGCGCCGACCACACCGGCCAACACCGCCAGCACCCACGACAACCGCGCTTCGCTATTGAAGGTTTCGCTCGCCACGCTGACATGCTGTCAGAAGCTCGCCGCCCCCGCAGGGCACGCATAGCGAACTCCTATCTCGCACCTACGAGCCGGTGAGCCGGGCGATGGAGCGCAGCGGGATCGGCAGCCAGCCGGGCCGGTGTCGCGCCTCGTATCCGGCCTCGTACACGGCCTTGTCGAGCTCGTAAGCGGCCAGCAGCTCGGCCGAATCGCGGGGGTCGGTGCCCGACGCGGCGGCGTAACCCTCGCAGAAAGCGGTCCGGTTGCGTTCGACCCACTCCCGGGCGCGGGCGGCCAGTTGCTTGTCGGCCGCCTGGTCCACCAGGGGCCCGTACGCGGCGTATTCGAAGGACCGCAGCACGCCCGCCACGTCGCGCAACGGTGAATCCGGCGCCCGGCGCTCATCGAGTGGCTGCCCCGGTTCGCCCTCGAAGTCGATGAGCAGCCAGCTTTCGGGCGTGCGCAGCACCTGCCCGAGGTGCAGGTCGCCGTGTACCCGCTGGACGGTGATCGTCTGGTCCGCGAGCTTGGCGAATCGCTCCTCGATGGTTGCCGCGTACTCCTGCAGCTCGGGCACCTTCGCCACGGTCGACGACAGCCGTCCTAGCACGGTGTCGACCGGGAAGGCCGACTGCGCCGTTCCGAGGGACTCGGCCAGCGTGGCGTGCACGGACGCCACGGCCTCGCCGAGCCGGCAGGATTCGCCGGCAAAGTCACCGCCGACTTCGTGGGCATACAGGTCACCTTCCGCGAACAGGTCGCGAACGCTGGCGGTGGCCATCGCCCACCCTTCGGCCGCGTTGGACGCGAACTCGGTCACCATGCCGAGCGGCCAGGCTTCATCGGCCGTCCCGTCCGGGGCGGCCATCTCGTAGGTGCCGAGCAGCCGGGCCACGTGCGGATTACCCGCGCGGGCCAGCACCCGGTTCAGTTCGATGTCCGGGTTGATGCCGCTGCTGACGCGACGGAACGCCTTGAAGATCGCTTCCCGGTCGAAGATCACGCTGGTATTGCTCTGTTCGGCGTCGGACACATGCGGCATCGCCTCCAGCGGCAGCACCGCGTCGGGTTCCTTGTCGAACCTCACTTCGGTGCCCGACGCGGCCCGAACGCCCGACGAATCGATCAGCGACAGCAGAAACTGCGGCGCCTCGGTGTCGTACAGGCCGTCGAATCCGGTGCGGTCACCGGCGGCGCCGATGGTGGCCACGGTGCTGTACTCGGAGACCGGCGCGGTATCCCACCGCACGACCACCTGGTAACGCTCGGACGAGCCGTCGGCGTACTGGGCGTCGACCAGCACCAGGTCGAGGTCCTCCCGCAGCGGGACGACCACGGCGGCCTCGGCGGAGGTCAGTTCTCGATTGCGCCCGGCGTACCACCGCTGCTGTGGGAGCCAGTCCGACCAGGGCAATTTGGCTGGCTCAGTCATGTGCGCCGCTCCTCTTCATCCTCACATGCGGTCAGCTGGAACCAGTAGAACCCGTGCCCAGGCAACGTCAGCAGGTAGGGCAGGTGCCCGATCCGCGGAAATTCGACGTGCCCGGTCAGTTCCACCGGTGTGCAACCGCTCCAGTGCTGCAGATTCAATTCGATCGGCTGAGGGAACCGCGACAGGTTGTTGACGCACAACACCGTGTCGCCCCCGTTGGGCGCCTGGCGCACGAACGCCAGCACCGACGGGTTGGAGCCACCGAGCTCCTCGAATGTGCCGATCGCGAAGGCCTCGTGGCGACGCCGCACCGCCAACATCACGCGGGTGAAGTTCAGCAGCGACGTGGACGTGTCGCGTTGGGCCTCGACGTTGACGGCCTGATAGCCATAGACCGAGTCCTGGCTGGCCGGCAGGTAGAGCCGGCCCGGGTTGGCCTTGGAGAACCCGGCGTTGCGGTCCGGCGTCCACTGCATCGGGGTGCGCACACCGTCGCGATCACCCAGCCAGATGACGTCGCCCATGCCGATCTCGTCGCCGTAGTACAGCACCGGCGATCCGGGCAGCGACAGGAGCAGCGCGGTGAACAGCTCGATTTGGTTGCGGTCGTTGTCGAGCAGCGGTGCCAGCCGGCGCCGGATCCCTACGTTCGCCTTCATCCGGGGATCCTTGGCGTACTCGGAGTACATGTAGTCACGTTCCTCGTCCGTGACCATCTCCAGCGTCAACTCGTCGTGGTTGCGCAGGAAGATTCCCCATTGCGCCATGTCGGGAATTTCCGGCGTCTGCGCCAGGATCTCCGAGATCGGAATGCGCGACTCCCGGCGGACCGCCATGAAGATGCGCGGCATCAGCGGGAAGTGGAACGCCATGTGGCATTCGTCGCCGCCGGTGCTGGTGTCGCCGAAGTACTCGACCACATCGGCCGGCCACTGGTTGGCCTCGGCCAGCAGCACGCGGCCCGGGAACTCGTCGTCGATGACCTTACGGACACGCTTGAGGAAGGCGTGCGTCTCGGGCAGGTTCTCGCAGTTGGTGCCCTCCCGTTCGAACAGGTAGGGCACCGCGTCCAGGCGGAACCCGTCGATACCCAGGCCGAGCCAGAAGCGCAGCACGTCGATCATGGCTTCCTGCACGGCCGGGTTTTCGTAGTTCAGGTCCGGCTGGTGCGAGAAGAACCGGTGCCAATAGAACTGTTTGCGCACCGGGTCGAAGGTCCAATTGGACTCCTCGGTGTCGACGAAGATGATTCGGGCGTCGGTGTACTTCTCGCTGGTGTCGCTCCACACGTAGAAGTCGCCGTACGGGCCGTCCGGGTCGTGCCGCGACTCCTGGAACCAGGGGTGCGAATCCGAGGTGTGGTTCATGACCAGATCGGTGATGACCCGGATGCCCCGCTCGTGCGCAGCGTTCAGCAGCGCGACGAAATCCTCGACCGTGCCGAACTCGGGCAGCACCTTGTAGAAGTCCCGGATGTCGTAACCGCCGTCGCGCAGCGGCGAGTCGTAGAACGGCGGCAGCCAGATGCAGTCGATGCCCAGCCACTGCAGGTAGTCCAGGCGCCCCAGGAGCCCCCGCAGGTCGCCCGACCCGTCCGCGTTGGCGTCGAAGAATGCCCGCACCAGCACCTCGTAGAAAACGGCGTGCTTGAACCACGTCGGGTCGGTGGGCAGCGCGGCGGCGTTGTCGAAGTCATCGGACTCGGGGTGCTCGACGACACCGCCCTGGACGTGACTGCCCCCTGCGGGATGGTGCTCGACAGCTTCTCTTGCGTCGTTCATCAAATCCACGATGCCACGGGTACCCGAGGCGCGACATTCGGAATCACGCCTACTGACATGTGACGAAACACGCCCGGCGCCAAGAGAATTGGCCACCCGCCGAGCTTCGTCGACATGGGAATCAGGCCGGCGGTCCGTCCGCCAGCGTCACGTTTGTGGTGCGGTCGCCACCCCCGGCCGAGCGATAGCGCACCGTGATGTTGTCGCCGGGGTGGTGCGGAACGAGCACCTCGGTCATCGACGTGGCCCCGGTGATCGCGACGTTGTCAACCCCGGTGATGACGTCGCCGGGGGAGATCCCGGCCGCCGCCGCGGGGCCGCTGGTGACCACGCGCTCGACGCGCGCGCCGTTGCCGTTGCTGTCGGTCACACCCAGCCCGAGGAACGCGGTTGGGCCGATGTGCACGGTGTTCGAGCCGGCGCCCGACCTGATCTGTCCGGCCACGCCCATCGCGTGGCCGATCGGGATGGCAAAGCCCTGTCCGCCCGACATCTTGTAGTTGTCGGTGGCGGCGGTGTTCACGCCGACGACCTGCCCGTCGTTGTTGACCATCGGTCCACCGGAGTCACCGGGCCTGATCGGCGTGTCGGCCTGGATCAGCCCGCCCAGTGATTCGTTGGCGCCGGTCAGGGTGTCGGTCGCCGACACGCTTTGGTTGAGCGCGACGACTTTGCCGGCCACGGCGCTGGGCGTTCCGCCCTGGCCGCCCGCGTTGCCCATCGCCACGACCGGCTGGCCCACCGTGACCCCGCCGCCGATCGCGGCGGTCGGCAGCCCGGCGGCCCCGCGGAGTTGCAGCACCGCGACGTCCTGGCTGCGGTCGTAGCCGACCACGTCCACGGCGTAGGTCTGCCCGTTGCCGACGTCGAACGCGCTGATGTCCGTAGCGCCGGAGATCACGTGATTGTTGGTCAGCACGACCCCGTTGGGGTCGATGACGATGCCGGTCCCGGCCCCCACCGCGTTGTTGTAGCCGAACTTGGTGCTGATGTTGACCACTTGCGGCCCGACCTGGCCGACTAGTGCCGCAGCGTCGATCGGAGCCAGCGGCCGGGTGAACGGCGTCGCGGCCGCCGGCACGGTGCCCAGACCGAGGCCCAGCCCGACCACCGCCAGCACACTGACCAACCATGACCACCAGACCGAGCGGTGGTGCGATTTGCTCATCCGACACCCTTCCTGCTTCGCGGTAACACCAAACTGTCCCGGCCGTGCGGTTCTGGGCGGCACAATTATCTGTATATAACCGTAATGCAGGTAGCTATTCATGGCAGTGGCAAGGCCCCGATCCGCCTAGGCTGACACGGTGGGCGAATTCGACCCCAAGGCCAGCTTCACCCGATCCCCGGTGGCCCGGCTGGCCACGGTCACGCCGGAAGGCCTCCCCCACCTGGTGCCGGTGGTGTTCGCGGTCGCCGACGACTCCCCCGACGTGGTGTACACCGCCGTCGACGCGAAACCCAAGACCACGCGGCGGCTGCGGCGGCTGGCCAACATCGAAGAGAACCCCCTCGTGAGCCTGCTCGTCGACCTTTACGCCGACGATTGGACGCGGCTGTGGTGGGTGCGAGCCGACGGCGCGGCCACCGTCCACGCCCACGGGCCGGTGATGGAGGCCGCATACCGGTTACTGCGCGCCAAATACCCTCAGTATCAATCCGTTCCGTTGGACGGGCCGGTGATCGCGATCGCGGTGCGCCGCTGGTCGAGCTGGCACGCCTGACGACCGACGCTCCCTTCCCCGCCAGACCGACGCAAATGTGGCCCGCCCGTGGCCTTGTGTTGGGCCGCGGTTGGGGGAAAAGTTGCCAGTAGACCCTGTGAGCTAGGACACACCACGCTGGGCGCACCCACCGGCGACGTCACCGGGGAGAACTGGAGGAAGGACATGGCGGACAAGGCGAATGCCTCCCAGGGCGCGGCGGCCGCCCCCACCGCGAACGGTCCCGGCGATGTGCGCAACATCGTCCTCGTGGGGCCCTCGGGCGGCGGCAAGACCACCCTGGTCGAGGCGCTGTTGGTCGCCGGCGGGGTGCTGAACAGAGCGGGTTCCGTCACCGACGGCAGCACGGTATGCGACTACGACGACGCCGAGATCCGCCAACAGCGGTCCGTCGGCGTCGCTGTCGCCTCCCTGGCGCACGACGGCATCAAGATCAATCTGGTCGACACCCCGGGATACGCCGATTTCGTCGGCGAGTTGCGGGCGGGCTTGCGCGCCGCGGACTGCGCGCTTTTCGTGATCGCGGCCAACGAGGGCGTCGACGAACCCACCAAATCGCTGTGGCAGGAATGCGATCAGGTCGGCATGCCCCGCGCCGTGGTGATCACGAAGCTCGACCACGCCCGGGCGAACTACTCCGAGGCGCTGGCCGCCGCGCAGAACGCGTTCGGGGACAAGGTGTTACCGCTTTACCTGCCGACCGGCCTGCCGTCTTGCGAAGGCTTGATCGGGTTACTGTCGCAGACCCGCTACCAATACGCCGACGGCAAGCGGACCATGCAGTCGCCCGATCCATCCGACGCGGACCGGATCGAGGAGGCGCGCGGCACCCTCATCGAAGGCATCATCGAGGAATCCGAGGACGAATCGCTGATGGATCGCTACCTCGGCGGTGAGTCCATCGACGAGGCGGTGCTGATCGAGGACCTGGAGCGGGCCGTCGCCCGGGGGTCGTTCTTCCCGGTGATCCCGGTATGCAGCAGCACCGGCGTCGGCACCCTGGAACTGCTGGAGGTCGCCACGCGCGGATTCCCGTCGCCGATGGAACATCCACTCCCGGAGGTGTTTACGCCGCAGGGCGCCCCGCACGCGACGCTGACCTGCGATGCCGACGCGCCCCTGCTCGCGGAGGTGGTGAAGACGACGTCGGACCCCTACGTCGGAAGGGTCAGCCTGGTCCGGGTGTTCTCCGGGACCATCAGGCCCGACACGACGGTCCATGTGTCGGGCCATTTTGCGTCGTTCTTCGGCGCGGTCAACGGGAACGGCAGCACGCACCCCGACCACGACGAAGACGAGCGCGTCGGAGTCCTGTCCTTCCCGCTCGGCAAGCAGCAGCGCCCCGCACCGGCCGTGGTGGCGGGCGACATTTGCGCGATCGGCAAGCTGAGCCGGGCCGAAACGGGCGACACCCTTTCGGACAAGGCGGAGCCGCTCGTGCTGAAACCGTGGACGATGCCCGAGCCCCTGCTGCCGGTGGCGATCCAGGCGCACGCCAAGACCGACGAGGACAAGCTGTCGGTCGGGCTGGGACGGCTGGCCGCCGAAGACCCGACGCTGCGCATCGAGCAGAACCAGGAAACCCACCAGATCGTGTTGTGGTGCATGGGCGAGGCCCACGCCGGTGTCGTCCTCGACGCGCTGGCCAACCGGTACGGCGTCACGGTCGACACCGTCGAGCTCCGGGTGCCGCTGCGAGAAACGTTCGGCGGCAAAGCAAAAGGCCACGGCCGCCACGTCAAGCAGTCCGGCGGGCACGGTCAATACGCGGTGTGCGATATCGAAGTGGAGCCGCTGCCCGAGGGCTCCGGCTTCGAATTCCTCGACAGGGTGGTCGGCGGGGCGGTGCCGCGGCAATTCATCCCGAGCGTGGAGAAGGGCGTGCGCGCACAGATGGAGAAGGGTGTGCACGCCGGCTACCCGGTGGTCGACATCCGCGTCACGCTGCTCGACGGCAAGGCGCACAGCGTCGACTCCTCGGATTTCGCGTTCCAGATGGCGGGCTCCCTGGCACTGCGCGAGGCGGCCGCGGCGACCAAGGTGAGCCTGCTCGAGCCCATTGACGAGATCTCGGTCCTGGTGCCCGACGATTTCGTGGGCGCGGTGATGGGCGACCTGTCGGGCCGCCGCGGTCGCGTGCTCGGTACCGAGACCGCCGGCCACGAGCGCACACTGGTCAAAGCCGAGGTGCCGCAGGTGGAATTGACGCGCTACGCCATCGACTTGCGCTCACTGGCCCACGGCGCGGCGTCGTTCACCCGGGCCTTCGCCCGCTACGAACCGATGCCGGAAACCGCGGCCAGCCGGGTGAAGGCCACGGTCTGATTCGTCACGCACCGAACCGCTGGGCCACGGCACGGCGATCCAGTGACCCTTTGGCGGTGTGCGGCAGCTCGGTCGCCTGCCGGAAGCTGCCCGGCACCTCGAAAGGGGCCAGCCGGTCGCGGGCGAACGCGGCGAGTTCGTCCGCGGTCGGTGCGGCGGCTCCGCGGGGAACGATCACCGCTGCCACCGTCTCGCCGTACAGCTTGTCGGGAATCCCGAAGACCGCCACCTCCAGCACCCCGGGGTGGCTGCCCAGGACGCCCTCGACGCGTTCCGGGGAGATCTTCTCTCCGCCCCGGTTGATGAGCTCCTTGATGCGGCCGCGGATGATCAGCTCGTCCGTCGCCGACAGCGTTCCCAGGTCGCCGGTGCGCAGCCATCCGTCGGTGAAATTGGCTGCGGTGATTGCCGGGTCGCCGAGGTAGCCCCGGACCACGGTGGGACCGTGCAGCCAGACCTCACCGACCTCCCCCGTGGGCGCGGGCCGGCCGTCGGGCCCGACGATCCTGATTTCCGGCCCGGTCGAGCGGCCGACGAGACCCGGTGTGGCAGCCGGGTTTTCGGTGTGGCCGATTTCTGTTGTGGCGACCTGGTGGGTCGCTTCGGTCATGCCGAAGGCGCACACCACCGGGGCCGAGAACGTGTCCTGCAGGGCCTGCGCCGTTTCGGCGGTGAGGGGGGCACTGCAGCTGCGGATGAACCGCAACGCGGCGTCGCCCGGTCGGTCGGTTTCGGCCCGCTCCAACAGGATCTGGTGAATCGTCGGGACTGCCGTGTACCAGGTGGCGCGCACGGCGCCGATGTCGTCCCAGAAGGTGTGCGCCGAGAACCGTCCCCGCGCGGGAAGCAACACCGCTCCCCCGGACACCAGGGTCCCCAGCAGCGCGGCGAGTAGCCCGTGGCCGTGGTAGAGCGGCATCACCGCCACCGTGGCGTCCCTGGGACCGAGCCCGTATCCGTCGATGATGGCCCGCACCGAGGCGGCGATGTTGGCGCGGGTCCAGGGGACCATCTTCGGCACCCCGGTGGTGCCGCCGGTGAACATGATCATGGCGTCGTCTGCGCGCAGCCCCTCCGGCGTCGAAAAGTGTTGTGCCGGAGCGCTGGTCACGTCCAGGCGCACCGCTGGGACGCCGAGTGTCACCGCGAGCGGCCACCACGGCGGAGCCGGTTCCCCTTGATCGATCGGCGCGTCGCCGTCGATGAGCACCGCCCGCGCCCCGACCGCCTCGCTGCGGGCCCGCTGGTCGGCGACCGGAAGGGCCGGGTCCAGCGGGACCGCGACCAGGTCGGCCCGCGAGGCCGCCAACAGTCCGACGACGAATTCCGCGTTGCTCCCCGAGCGCAGCGCGACGCGATCGCCGGGCCGCAGCCCGGCCCGCTTCAGCTGCGCGGCCAGGTCGTCGGCCAGCCGGAGCAGATCGTGGTAGCTGACCGGTACCCGGTCGGAGGTGGCGACAAGCGCGGGAGCGGCCGGTGACCGGCGTGCCGCCTCCTCGACCAGGTCGGCGATGCGTGGGCCCGGTGTCTCCGCCGTGGCGTGGCCGCCGATGATCGCCTCAGATTTCATCGCCGCACTCCTTCTCTCTTGGTCATCACCTGCTCGAACCATGCCGGGTGGCCGCTCCGTGCGTCCAATATCGATTCACTCACGACCGATAACCGTTGGCTATCGACGCTGGGAACCCGGCTGGCCAGCGGCGATAGACGGCGTGAATCGCTGCATAGCGGCTCGGTCTTGGACACCCGCCGGGCGGCCGCGCCACAGTATGGC
>NZ_LZKH01000011.1:0-964 GCF_001672745.1 Mycobacterium sp. E1386 | reverse complement strand
GTGCTGCAGGCCCAGGGCAGCGTGCTGACGAACAAGTACGCCGAGGGTTTGCCCGGCCGGCGCTACTACGGCGGCTGCGAGTACGTCGACGTCGTGGAGAACATCGCCCGCGACCGGGCGAAGGCGCTCTTCGGCGCCGACTTCGCCAATGTGCAGCCGCATTCGGGTGCGCAGGCCAACGCCGCCGTTCTGCAGGCGCTCATGACGCCGGGCGAGCGGCTGCTGGGCCTCGACCTCGCCAACGGCGGGCACCTGACGCACGGGATGAAGCTCAACTTCTCCGGCAGGCTCTACGAAACCGGCTTCTACGGCGTGGATCCCACGACTCACCTGGTGGACATGGACGCGGTGCGGGCCAAGGCCCTCGAGTTCCGTCCCAAGGTCATCATCGCCGGCTGGTCGGCCTACCCGCGGATCCTGGACTTCGCGGCGTTCCGCTCGATCGCCGACGAGGTCGACGCCAAGCTGTGGGTGGACATGGCGCACTTCGCGGGCCTGGTCGCCGTGGGACTGCACCCGTCGCCGGTGCCGCACGCGGACGTGGTGTCCACCACCGTGCACAAGACGCTCGGCGGCCCGCGTTCCGGCCTGATCCTGGGCAAGCAGGAGTACGCCAAGTCCGTCAACTCCGCGGTGTTCCCCGGCCAGCAGGGCGGACCGCTGATGCATGTCATCGCGGGCAAGGCCGTCGCCCTCAAGATCGCCGGCACCCCCGAGTTCGCCGACCGGCAGCAGCGCACCCTGTCCGGCGCCCGCATCCTCGCCGACCGGCTGACGGCCCCCGACGTCGCCAAAGCCGGCGTGTCGGTGGTGAGCGGTGGCACCGACGTCCACCTGGTGCTGGTGGACCTGCGCAACTCACCGCTGGACGGCCAGGCCGCCGAGGACCTGCTCCACGAGATCGGCATCACGGTCAACCGCAACGCGGTCCCCAACGACCCGCGGCCGCCGATGGTGACGTCGG
>NZ_LZKH01000010.1:0-560 GCF_001672745.1 Mycobacterium sp. E1386 | reverse complement strand
GGCGGGCTTTGTCGCCGACAGCGGACTGCGTCCGCGCTACCCGGCCGTAGAGGTTTACCGGGTGGAGGTCGCCGGCGATCCGGGCGCCCCCTACTTCGCGGACGTCGACCGGTTGCCCCGGGTGGACGGCGGACCGGAGGCGCTGCTGCGCCTCGACGAGCGGCGCCGGCTGCAGGGCCTGCCGACGCTGGGCCCCGCGCTGATGACCGCCGACGCGCGCGGCGCCGGATTGCCGGTGCCCTCGGTGACCGTCACCGACACCCCGGTGGCCCGCGAGACCGATTACGGCCGGGTGGACCAACATTCGTCGGCCATCCGGGCCGCGGGCGACGCACGGCATACCTACAACCGGGTGCCCGACTATCCCGTCCCCGGGGCCGACCCGGTCGTCGGCGCCTGGAGCGGCGGCCGGATCACCGTGTCGAGCTCGTCGTCGGACTCCACCGCGATGCCCGACGTCCGCGAAGTAGGGGGCGCCCGGATCGCCGGCGACCTCCACCCGGTAAACCTCTACGGCCGGGTAGCGCGGACGCAGTCCGCTGTCGGCGACAAAGCCCGCC
>NZ_LZKH01000009.1:0-9790 GCF_001672745.1 Mycobacterium sp. E1386 | reverse complement strand
GCCCTCAACCGCACCGGTCCGCCACCCCACCCGCCAGCTGACCCGCGGGGGTGGGCCTGGGGTGGCTGACCGCGCTGGCCGGGTCCGTGAAGATCATCAACTGGCTGACCGTGCCCACCGCGGCCGCAAACATCATCCACGCCGTGTTCAGCGGCTTCTTCGCGGTGCACTTCTACCCCTTGCTGCGCATCACCCGCCTCATCGGGATCGCGATCATCGCGGTGTCGCTGCCCCTGCTGTGGTGGCGGTTCCGGCGCGACGACCGGGCCGCCCTCACCGGCATCGCGTACTCGATGCTGGTCGTGGTGCTGTTCGTCCCGGCGGCCCTGCCGTGGTACTACTCCTGGCCGCTGGCCGTGGTGGCCCCGCTGGCGCAGTCTCGGCGGGCGGTCGCGCTCATCGCCGGCCTGTCGACGTGGGTGATGGTGATCTTCAAACCCGATGGCTCGCACGGGATGTACTCGTGGCTGCACTTCTCGCTGGCCACCGCCTGCGCGCTGATCGCCTGGTACAGCCTCAACCGTGCCCCCGACGAGCGGGCCGACCAAGCGGCAGCCGCCGCTCAGTAAGTCGTCAGTAAGCCATCGCCTGCGCCCGGCGCACGACCTCCCGAGCCTGATGCGCGTGCAGGGCGTCGACGGGGCGGGCGTTGGTGATGGCATCCCGGCTGCCGTCGTGCGTGATCGTCAGCGATGGATCGGGGGTGAACAACCAGCGCACGATCTCGGTGTCGTGGTAGCCGCCGTCGTGCAGGATCGTCAACAGCCCCGGCAGGCTCTTGACCACCTCACCCGATTTGGTGAAGAACACCTGCGGCACCACCAGGCCGCCCTCGCGCTTCACCGCAACCAGGTGGCCTTCCCGAAGTTGCTGCTGGACCTTGCTGACCGAAATCCGGAGCACTTCGGCGACCCGTGGCAGGTCGTAGGTGGGCTCGTCGGGATCCAAAACATCGTCGCCGGCAGGAACACTGCTCACCCGCGCAAGTGTAGGCCCTGGCACGCGGATTGAACCCGCGTTCTGACGCCCAATCGCCCCTCACCCCTACGATGGCCCCGTGGCCGGACCCGGGACGCCAGACCCTTTGGACAGCGCATTGCTGGACGGCCGCTACCTGGTGCAGGCCAAGATCGCCAGCGGTGGCACGTCGACGGTGTACCGCGGCCTCGACACGCGGCTCGACCGCCCCGTCGCGGTGAAGGTGATGGATTCCCGCTACGCCGGCGACGAGCAATTCCTGACCCGGTTTCAGCGCGAGGCCCGCACGGTCGCACGTCTGAAGGACCCCGGCCTGGTCGCGGTCTACGACCAGGGCTTGGACGCCCGGCACCCGTTTCTGGTGATGGAGCTCATCGAGGGCGGCACGTTGCGCGAGTTGCTGGCCGAGCGCGGGCCGATGCCGCCCTACGCCGTGACCGCGGTGCTGCGCCCGGTGTTGGGCGGCCTGGCCGCCGCGCACCGGGCCGGTCTGGTCCATCGCGACGTCAAGCCCGAGAACGTGCTGATCTCCGACGACGGCGACGTGAAGATCGCCGATTTCGGCCTGGTCCGTGCCGTCGCGGCCGCTGGAATCACCTCCACGAGCGTGATTTTGGGAACCGCGGCCTACCTGTCGCCCGAACAGGTGCGCCACGGCGACGCCAGCCCCCGCAGCGACGTGTACTCCGCGGGGATTCTCACCTACGAGCTGCTGACCGGGCGCACCCCGTTCACCGGCGACTCCGCGTTGTCGATCGCCTACCAACGGCTGGACACCGATGTACCGCCGCCCAGTGCCGCGATCGACGGAGTGCCCCCGCAGTTCGACGAGTTCGTGCGGCGCGCGACCGCGCGCGACCCGGGCGACCGCTTCGCCGACGCGATCGAGATGGGCGCCGAACTCGACGCGATCGCCGAAGAGCTTGCGCTACCGGACTTTCGGGTTCCGGCGCCGCGCAACTCCGCGCAGCACCGGTCGGCGGCCTTGCAGCACAGCCGAATGGGCCAGCCCCCAGCCGCACCGGTCCGCCACCCCACCCGCCAGCTGACCCGCGGCCCCGAGGACTGGTCCGAGCCGCAGCGCCCGCCGCAATCCGACGACGAGCCCGACGACTACGAATACCAGCCCGTCACAGGCGAATTCGCCGGGATTCCGATCAGTGAATTCGCGTACGCCCGGCAACACGGCCGGCGCATGGTGCTGATCTGGGTGGCGCTGGTGCTGGCGCTGACCGGGTTGGTCGCCACCGCCGCGTGGACGATCGGGACCAACCTGAACGGGCTGATTGCGGGCTAGTCGCGCAGCATCTCCGCGACCAGGAAGGCCAACTCCAGCGACTGCTGGGTGTTCAGCCGCGGGTCGCATGCCGTCTCGTAGCGCCCCGCGAGGTCCAGGTCCGAAATGTCTTGCGCCCCACCAAGGCATTCCGTGACGTCCTCGCCGGTGATCTCGACGTGGATGCCACCCGGGTGCGTGCCCAGCGCGCGGTGCACCTCGAAGAAGCCCTGCACCTCGTCGACGACGCGGTCGAAGTGTCGGGTCTTGTATCCGTTGGACGACTCGTGGGTGTTGCCGTGCATGGGGTCGCACTGCCAGATCACCTGGTGACCGGTCGCCTGGACCTTCTCGACGATGGGCGGCAGCAGATCGCGCACCTTGTTGTTGCCCATTCGGCTAACCAATGTCAACCGGCCCGGCTTGTTGTGCGGGTCAAGCCGTTCCACGTATTCGACGGCCAGCTCCGGGGTCATCGTCGGACCGATCTTGACCCCGATCGGGTTGGCGATCACCTCCGCGAACGCGATGTGCGCGCCGTCGAGCTGGCGCGTCCGCTCACCGATCCAGACGGTGTGCGCCGACAGGTCGAACAACTGCGGCTCCCCGTCCTCGCTTTCCGACAACCGCAGCATGGCCCGCTCGTAGTCGAGCACCAAAGCCTCATGGCTGGCGTAGATTTCGGCGGTCTGCAGGTTGCGGTCGGCCACGCCGCAGGCGCTCATGAACCGCAGACCGCGGTCGATCTCGGTCGCCAGCGCCTCGTAGCGGGCGCCGGCCGGCGACGTCCGGACGAACTCCCGGTTCCAGTCGTGGACCAGGTGCAGCGACGCCAGGCCCGACGATGTCAGCGCCCGCACCAGGTTCATCGCCGCGCTGGCGTTGGCGTACGCGCGGACCAGCCGCGACGGGTCATGCTCGCGCGCGGCCGCGTCCGGGGCGAAGCCGTTGATCATGTCGCCGCGGTAGGACCGCAACCCCAGGGCGTCGATGTCGGCCGACCGCGGCTTGGCGTACTGGCCGGCGATGCGGGCCACCTTGACCACCGGCATGCTGGCGCCGTAGGTCAGCACCACGGCCATCTGCAGCAGGGCGCGGATGTTGCCGCGGATGTGGGGTTCGGTGTTGTCGGTGAACGTCTCCGCGCAGTCGCCGCCCTGCAGCAGGAACGCCTCACCCTTGGCGACCTGGGCCAGCTGCTCCTGCAGCCGGACGATCTCCGAGGGCACCGTCACCGGCGGCACGCTCTCGAGGACCGTGCGCATCGCCGCCGCCTCGTCGGCCGGCCAACTGGGTTGCTGGGCGGCCGGCTTGGCCAGTGCGGCGTCCAGCCGCGCCCGCAGGTCGTTCGGCAGCGGGGGCAGCGACGGCAGCTGGTCGATCGGGATGTCGACGGTCCAGTTCATCGGTCCATGGTAACCGGGCCGCGAGGGTGACTGATCAGCGCGAACGTCGTCCGGGCGGGCTCAGGCCGATGCTCCGCCGTTCGGATAGTCCCCGCGGCCGTCCACCTCCGCCGAGGTGATCAGGAGGAATCGGCGCATCTGGTCGCGGGCGTCGACCAGTGCGTCGTGTGCATCGCGCGACCGCGGCGGCATGGGCGGGCAGCCCCGGTCCTCCCACAATTGCCGCAAGTCCCGGGTGAACCGGGGCAGCGCCCGCGGCAGCTCGGGCATCGTGCCCCACAGCTGGCACAAGGCCACGTGGTCGTAGGCGCCGATCCACGCCCACAGTTCGATGGGATCAACGCCCTGGATGTCGAAGAAATCCTCGAGGTCCGCGCGGATCTGCCTGCGCGAACGCCACACCTGCGACGACGGGGGCGGCAGCTTGGGCAGCACGTTGGCGCGCACCCAGCCGCCGGCGCGCTCGGGATCGAACTCCGTGGACACGGCGTAGTACTCGCGGCCGTCCTCGGCGACCACTCCGATGGAGATCAACTCGATGGTGCGGCCGTCCTCGATGAATTCGGTGTCGTAGAAGTACCGCACCGGCGAAAGCCTATCTGCTGATCAGGATGGGCCCCGTCGGCGGCGGTGCCGCGTGCACGTCGTGGTCGAGCTGGGCGTCGACCGCGCGTTCGTCGGGTAGGCGGGGCGTGCCCGCGATCGCGCACTGCAGATACAGCTTGGCCCGCACCACCGGGCGGCGCAGCGTCCGTTCGCGTTGCAGCGCGCGGCGCATCTTCTCCGGTTGGTTGGTGTAGCGCCAGCGGGCCCAGGGCGCATGCGGGCGGGACAGCCGGACCGCGCCGATGACGAGCAGCACGACGATGAACATGCCGAGCAGCCCGGTCCACACCTTGCCCTTGAGCACCACGATCACCGCCAGCGGCAGGGTCAACACCAGTCCGCCGGCCACCGCGGCGCGCAGCGGCCAGGAGTCGGTGCCTTCCCAGATCGGCAGGAAGAACATCAGCGGGTGCAGGCCCATGATCAACAGCCCGGCCACCCCTACCGCGGCGAACACGGCGTCCACCGAAGTGCGCCCGTCCTCAGACCAGTAGACGTCGGCCAGGTGCAGGATCAACGCGTACTCGTCGAGCACCAGGGCCGCGCCGATGCCGAAAAATATTGCGGACAGGGTGAATTCGGGCTCGTGTCCGTCGATGGACAGGGTGACCAAGGTCAGGCCGGAGAGCAACACCAGGACGACGCCGAACGTCACGTGGTGGATGTGAACGCCGCTGACGTGGACGTTGCGCGGGTGCCACCACCTGGTCGGACGGCCGCTGTCGGCGCGGTGGCGGATGAAACGCACGAACGTGCGCGTGACGAAAAACGTCAGGATGAACGCCACCAGGCAGCACAGCAGGGGCAACCGGCCGCCCTCGAGGATGTCGTGCGCGAACCAGCGCGTCACCCGCAGCACGAACCAGTGGAGCACTCTTGAAACGTACGCCTGTGGGCATCGACACCGCCGGAAGCCGCGCGGAGCGACGTACCACGTCCGCGCACCGATTACGCTGTTGTGCGACATGAGTAGATGGCGGGCGCCCGACGTGGGCCACCCAAGCAAACGTGGCCCGGGGCAGGTCCTGTTGTGGTGCGGTCTCTGGCTGTTGGCGGCGGCGGGGCTGGGCTACGTGGCCTGGCAGCTGTTCGGGCACATTCCCTATCGCATCGATATCGACGTGTATCAGATGGGTGCGCAGGCGTGGATGCAGGGGCATTCGCTGTACCAGGGTGATGTGCTGTTCCACACACCGATCGGGCTCAATTTGCCGTTCACCTATCCCCCGCTGGCGGCGATCGTGTTCTGCCCGTTCGCCTGGCTGCACATGCCGGCCGCCAGCGTCGCCATCACGGCGCTGACGTTGGTGCTGCTGGTGGTGTCCACCGTGATCGTGCTGACCCGCCTCGACGTCTGGGCCGCGTCGACGGCGCTGCCCGGTCCGGCCTGGCTGCGCCGCTGGTGGCTGGCCATCGTCATCACGTTGGCGGCGACGATCTGGCTGGAACCCATCACCTCGAACTTCGCCTTCGGCCAGATCAACGTCGTGTTGATGACCCTGGTGATCGCCGACTGCCTGCCACGCCGCACGCCATGGCCGCGCGGGCTGCTGCTGGGGCTGGGCATCGCGCTCAAACTCACGCCGGCGGTGTTCCTGCTCTACTTCTTGCTGCGTCGGGACAACCGCGCGGCACTCACGGCCGTGGCGTCCTTCGTGGTGACGACGGCGGTGGGTTTCGTTCTGGCATGGCGTGATTCGTGGGAATACTGGACGCACACCCTGCCGCACACCGATCGGATCGGCGAGGCGGCGCTGAACACCGATCAAAACATCGCCGGGGCCCTGGCCCGGCTCGGGCTGGGTGAGCAACAGCGCTTCGTGCTGTGGGTGGTGGCCTCGCTGCTCGTGCTCGCGCTGACGGTGTGGGCGATGCGCAGGGTGCTGAGGGCCGACGAGCCGGTGCTGGCGGTCATCTGCGTCGCGTTGTTCGGGTTGATGGTCTCCCCGGTCTCGTGGTCACACCACTGGGTGTGGGGGTTGCCCACGGTCGTGGTGCTCGCCGTGCTGGCGTGGCGGCGCCGCAACGTGACGCTGGCCGTGGTCGGCGCCGCGGGGGTGGCGCTGATGAGATGGTCGCCGATCGACCTGCTGCCCAAGCATCACGAGGCGACCGCGGTCTGGTGGCGTCAGCTCGCCGGGATGTCCTACGTGTGGTGGGCACTGGCCGTCATCGTCGCGGCCGGGCTTACCGTCACCGCCCGCAAGCCGTCGCGGGATTCGGCGCCGCAGGAACTCACGCCGGTGACAGCGTCCGGCTAGCCGAGCCCGCGGATCAGCCGGCGGCGGTTTCCGGGATGCGGGCGGCCTCGCTGGTCGATCCCTCGCCGTTGCGGCTTTCCTTGACGCTGGCGGCGTAGATGTCGACGTACTCCTGGCCGGAGAGTCCCATCAGCTCGTAGATCACCTCGTCGGTGACCGCGCGCTCGATGAAGCGGTTGCCGGCCAGCCCCTCGAAACGGGAGAAGTCCATCGGCTTGCCGAAGCGCACGGTGACCCGCCCGAAGCGCAACATGTTCGTCCCCGGCGGGTTGACGACGTTGGTGCCGATCATCGCCACCGGGATCACCGGCACGCCCGTGTGCAGGGCCAGCCGCGCCAGACCGGTCTTGCCCTTGTACAGCCGGCCGTCCGGCGAACGGGTGCCTTCCGGGTACATCCCCAGCAGCTTGCCCGTCGAGAGCAGCCGCTCGGCGGTGGTCAGTGCGGCCTGCGCGCTGTCGGCGTCGGTGCGGTCGATCGGCACCTGGCCCACGGCGGTGAAAAACCAGCGCTGAAACCAGCCCTTCAGGCCGGTCCCGGTGAAGTATTCGGCCTTCGCCAGGAAGGTGATCCGGCGGCGCACCACCAGCGGCAGGTAGAAGCTGTCCATCACCGCCAGGTGATTACTCGCCAAGATCGCCGGGCCGGAGCTCGGAATGTGTTCCAGGCCTTCAACTTTCGGCCGACCGAGCAAGGCCAGCAACGGGCCGAGCAGTACGTACTTGAATAGCCAGTACCACATGGCCCTCCCTCTCGCCCGCCCGCCGGTGTTCTGCGCCAACTGTACCCACCGCACGCGCAGGGGACCACCTTCGACGCCCCGGGGTCACTCCTCGACGGTGACGGGGATGGGCTGATACCGGGTCCTGGTCGCGGCGGCTGGAGGCTCCGCCTCGGCGGCGCCGTTGCCGGGCGGTCCGTCGGGCGGCGGTTTCGCGGCGCCGTGGATGTCGTCGAGCATGGCCCGGACGACCTCGAGCAGGGCGATGCTGTGGTCGGCGACGACGGTGATCAGCGGGTGCTGCTCACCGGTCGCCAGTGCGGCCAGCGCGCAGACCGGGCACCACACCTGTTGGCACTTGCCGGTCCCGGCTCCCCGGCCCGCCGTCAGCGCGGCGGCCGTCCGCACCGCCGGGTCGATGCCGTCCAGGATTGTCTGGGCGAGCCTGCGCAGCTCCGGACCGATATCCGAATGACCCCCACTCACTTAGGCCACACCTCCGGATCTGGTCGAAATCGCACCGTCAGCTCGTTACCCCGCAATTGTGCGTCCAGCACCGTGCAACGCCGGAGCACGGACGCCAACCTAACCCTGCGCCGCAGTCCGCCGGCGCTGATGATCAGGTCGTCGTCGACGCGCCCCAGCGTCAGCGTCGACGGATCGAGTTGCGGCAACGCTAGCCGCATTCGATAAATCGAACCAAGTCCCGTCCCGGATTCCAGGTCCACCGTCGGCCGCAACGGCCCCGGCGGCGGCGCCCCACCACGACGGCGCGCGGAGTCGAGCAACTCGCCCAGGGCCTTCGGGCCGATCGGCTCCCCGGACAGGTGCGGAGTCAACACCAGGGCCACCTCACCAATGGTGGCGTCGAGCTCGTCGAGAACACCACGTTGTTCGGAAATGCGTTCGGCGTACCAGTAAAACGCGGGATGCTGCGGCAGGTTGCGGTATTCGTAAGACGCGTCTTCGGTCAGAACCTGGTTGACGATCAACTCCTCGACGCGCACACCCATCAACGCCAGCGAACCCAGCGTCCGGGCCGCCTCCGCAGCGACCACCCGCTCCGGCGTCAATACCAAATGCGCGCCGACCAATTCGCCGTCGGTCAGCAGGGTGCTCAGATCCTCGACGCTGGCGCTGATGCGCTCCAGCAACTCCACCATCGCCGCCGACCGGGAGTCGTCGGCGCCGACGGCCAGCCGCCGGTGGCGCGGCCACGCGCGCTCGACGTAGAGCCCGAAGGTGGCGGGCAAGGTCAACATCCGCAGTGCGTCGGCGGTCGAGGCGCAGTCGACGACGACGCGATCCCAGCGGCCCGAGACGGCGAGCTCGCCGACGGCGTGCAGACCGAGCACTTCCTGAACACCGGGCAACGCCGAAAGTTCCTCGGGCGCAATGGTATTCAGCTCGGTATCGGGAAACCGCCGATCCAGCGTGTCGACCACGTCGCGCCAGCGGACCTCGAGCAGGGCCAAGGTGTCCAGCGCGAGCGCGTCCAGAAAGCCGCCGCCGGCCTGCTCGTCGTCGGCAAGGACCCGAACCAGTTCGCCCTGGCTGGGCGGGACGGGCACACCCAGTACGTCACCGAGAGAGTGCGCCTGATCGGTCGACACCACCAGCACCCGTTGCCCGGCGCTTGCGGCACCGACCGCCGTCGCGCAGGCCAGCGTGGACTTTCCTACCCCGCCCTTGCCAACGAAGAGGCTGATTCGGGCCGGGGTGGGCGCCCGCGATTCACTGGACTCACTCAGCCCTCGACTCGTTTCTTCAGATCCTTCAACGCGGTGTCGGTCAACCGGCGCTCGGCCTTGCGCTTGAGCAGACCGATCATGGGCACGGCAAGGTCAACCGAGAGCTCGTAGGTGACCTCGGTACCAGATCCCTTGGGCGCCAATCGATACGTCCCCTCCAGCGAACGCAGTAGCGAGCTGGAGACCAGGGTCCAGCTGACCGATTGCCGGTCCTTGGGCCACTGGTAGGAAATGACCATCGTGTCCTTGAGCACGGCAGCGTCCAGCACCACCCGCGCCACTTTGGGATAGCCGTCGGCGTCCTTCTCCTGGACTTCGGCTTCCCGGTATTCCGAGATCCACTGCGGGTAGGAATCGATATCCGCGATGACGCCCATCACCGTGCCCGGGTCGGCGTCGATGTAAATGGTCTGCGACGTCTTCTCCGCCACCTGGTGCTGCCCTCTCTCCCGCAAGCGGTCGACGCCGCCGGCGGGGAAACTACCGTGCGGGTCTAACCCCCGGGCCTCCGGTCCGAAACGGTACTCTGCCCGCAAACCTGACCCGGCTAAACTACCGGAGAAACTCCGACCGGACGCGACCGTTCCAGTGTCGTCTTGACCTCGAAGGCCATTTTCTTTCCCGCCACCCGACGGCGGTGCGTCATTTTCGCCAGATTCAGCTTGGCCAACTGCCAGGCCGCCACCCCGGTGGGTTCGGCGTGCAGGAAGTAATGCAGCACCACCCCGTCCAGCGACGGCTCCAGCCAGATCTCCATGGTTCCGGTCAGCGCGCCGGTGACCGCCCAGCGG